>JAWOEP010000263.1:0-9893 GCA_046482705.1 Desulfotignum sp. | reverse complement strand
TTGCCCGCCTTTCCTGGAGAAAGCTTTTTTGCGTGGGCCAAAAAAAGGGGGTTGACGGCACCGGTGAAACACGCCGAACGGAAAACACCCAAGATCGCCTATTTTGCCGGATGCAGTGCCGGGTATCTGTTTCCTGGGGTGGCCAAAGCAGCGGTGGGCCTGCTGGAACAAAACGGGATTCAGGTGTTTGTCCCTTCCCAGCACTGCTGCAGCATGCCCCTGATCATGGAAGGAAACCAGCAGGCAGCCAAAAAACGGATCCAGGCCAACCTGGAAACCCTTGGTGCCTGTGTTCAGGACGGATACAACATCGTCTGCTCCTGCCCCACCTGCGGATATTTTTTCAAAAAACTGCTGAAAGAAACCGCGTATTATTCAGAAGCGTTTCAGCACCGGGCCAATGCCGGCGAGAACAGGATGCAGGTACCGACGGGATCCAGGGACAAAAAGTTCACCACCGTTCCCATGGGCATTTACAAAACCTTTTTAAAAGATGACGGATATTTTTCCGGTATCGACCCACTGCAGCGCATTGATTTGTCCCTGAACGTCCAGGATCTGGGAGAATACCTGCTGGCCCGTCACAAAACCGGACAGATTTCCATATCTCTGAAGGAACCGGGCAGGCCCCTGGCCTATTTTGCCCCCTGCCACCAGCGGGAACAGCATATCGGCCATCCCTATGTGGAGATGATCCAGTCCCTGCCCGGCACAGACATCCTCCCGGTGGGCGGGGAGATGCACTGCTGCGGCATGGGGGGACATCTGGGGTTTAAAACCGATTTTCATGGCCATTCCCTTGCCATCGGCGACCCCCTGTTTGACCGGCTTGCAGCCGCATCCGGCCGGACCGTTATCACCGACTGCCTGCCCTGCCGCATGCAGCTGCAGCATGTTTTTTCCCGGCAGGTGTTTCATCCGCTTGAACTGCTGATCGCCGTCTGATTAACAAACAGTGAAAGCGGTGGGGTCCATCCCCCCAGGTCCCGGATCAAGGAATTTATCCGGGAGGCGGAAACTGAGATTCAACACAAGAAAGAGTGATTCCAGCATTTCACTGATGCCAAGCTGCTCAGCCGCGTTCTTCTAATGAGCGGAGTTTGCTTCCAGGACCTGCCCCACAATCGAAAAGCTGGATTTTCAGCATACATCAAAGAGGAGGTTATTGCCGACGCCCGTTCCACTGCATCAGCGGTCCAGGTCCTGACCGATACAAAAGGCTGCTGTGCAAAACCCCCTCAGCCTCTGCAGACAATAATACCCATGCAGCAGGCCGTGCAATGCTGTTCAACCGGCAACCCATCACAGACACCTGCAAGCGCATCCTCAATGAGGCGGTCAGTCAATTCCGCAGGTTGATGCCCTTTATCATTCTGGGTGTCGCCATCGGATCGATTATCCACGGGTTCCTTCCCGCAGACACGGTTGTTCAGCTTGCCGGTGCCGATAATCCCCTGGCAGTACCGATTTCCGCACTCGTTGGTATTCCCCTGTACCTTCGTGCCAGTACCATGGTCCCGATTGCGGCCAGTCTCATGGCCAAGGGCATGAGCACCGGTGCGGTCATCGCTCTGATCATAGGCGGCGCCGGACAAACCCATGCTCATCGCCTGTCCCGGGTGTTTTCTGCAGCTCCAGCGCTGCCCCGTTAACCTGCCCGGTAAGTCCAAAGATTCAGATGCAATCTGAGTGTTTTTTACACTTCTCGATGTCGATCAGCGATGATCCGTGACAGCTCAGGCAGTTTTCCTTGCCCTGGGTGAACGGTTCCTCACAGTCCTTGTGACATCCCATGCAGGTATCCACACTGGGATGGGGCTTGTGCATCGCAGTGAACGTGCCTGTATCCGCCCAAGCATTCAATATTTCCACAGCCTTTTTCGCTGTATCACCGGAAACACCGGCGCACCTGAGCTTCTTTTCCTTGGATTTCGCTGTAACCGGGGGATCGGCCGAGTTTATCCATTTGCTCACGGAGATATGGCACAGGGTGGAACCTACTGCAACCTTGTGCAGATTCAAACCATGGGGCTGATACTCGGGAAAGGGGTGCTGGATGTACCAGGCCATTAACTCGTCAAGCATCTGGCCTCTGATTTTCTTGTCCGCGACAACGCTGCTGATCAGGGCGACAGGGGCCACCAAAGCTCCGCAAATAGTCCCCCAGTGCTGTATGCCCCCGCTGAAACCGATGAACATGGCTGGAGGAATAATATTGTAAGGAGAACCGACCACTTCTGCCATATAGCCGAAAAGACCTTCGGCTGTCCCAATGCCTCACCCCCCCTTGGAATAGCCTTCATAGGCTCTTTTCATGGCCTTTTCCGGATCCAGCTTGACATAGGGAAGGGTCTTAGGAGTGGCCTGGGTAGCGGTAGCCGTATTTTTCATCACCAGACCCGCCGTGCCCATTACAGCCAAACCGGCCACCGAAGTCCCGGCCCCGCGCAAAAATTTTCTCCGGGTCACTTCACCTGCTTTGTGCTGCAACCCCTGGACTGCTGTTTTTTTGGTAATTCCCTTTCTTGATGTGATCTTTCCCATAATGCCTCCTGTTTCTAATGGATTATTTAAAGACCTTGAATAAAAATTCCGACATTGGTCGTCCAGATAAAATGGATCAGTCAAAAAGGTCAAATTAATAATATTAATGAACAGATAAGCCCATTTTAAAAACTTATGAGGCAATAAATTGTTTTGTCAGGGAAGAAATTTTATAAACGTTGTGATCAGCTCTTGAGTAATCTCTGATGGAACGTTCTGATTGCGGTATGAAACATAAAAGCTCATTTCCGGTCGTCCTTCCTGCAAACGGATCTCCGAAAAAATCCCATCATCAATTTCTTTTTGGAGCATAAATTCCGGCAGGATTGAAATACCGTAGCCTTTTTTCACCAGATTTTTGATGGCTTCATTGCTGTCGGATTCACTGATCATAAAAAATTCCTGCAGGTGAATTCTGTTTTTTCCCAAAAAATTTTCAAATGCAACCCGGCAGCCGGAACCTTTTTCGCGCAAAATCAACCGGGCCGTTAGCAACCGCTTCAGAGTTGTTATTTTTTCGGTTTCCGGTTTTATTGTGCCAGCTTGAAATATCACCAGTGGTGCATCAAACAGTTTTATTTTATGTAAAGATCTGTTTTTAGGTGCAAGGCCTGTGACACCGATATCAAAATCGCCGGACAGCAAGCCGCTGAATATTTGTTCGCATTTGGTAACCGACAGCGATACGGATGTGTCAAGGTGCGATTCCTGGAAAGCCGCCAATCCGACAGGCATGAGATGTTCACCCCCAATACAACAGGCGCCAATTTTAAGTTTGCGTTGCAGAGAAGGGCTGTGTATACACATTTCGTTCAGTGTTTCCTGCTGAAGTGTAACAAATTTTTTGGCAAGCTTTTGAAGCGTTTCTCCAGCGGCTGTCAACCGGATGGAACCGGATGAATTTCGGATAAAAAGCGGTGTTTGGAACAGCTGCTCGATCTTTTGGATTTGAAGGCTGACAGCGGGTTGTGAAAGGAATAAAGCTTCAGCAGCCCCTGTAAAACTTTTGCAGTCGGCGACTTTCAAAAATACCCGCAAAGAAAATAAATTGAGGTCCATATTATAGCCTCGGTAGTGACGGTATATTGCGCTGTTGGTTCACCTGCTGACCGTGGCCCGCTCTAATTTAGCCGAGCAAATGGGTGCAGTTCCATTCATCGAGCACACGTGAGAAAGATATCAGATCATATCAATATCAAATAAGCACTTGTCAGTGCATTACCATAGGCTTTTTCAAAATGCAACCATATTAATGGGCATCACGCACCACAGGCAGCCATTTAAAGGCTTTTTCGATTTTCTGAAGGCTTTTTTTTTCAGGAACATTCCCCGGCCAGCAGAAAAGGGATACGCCACAACCGGGCGGTATTGAGTGGAAAGTCCAGCCCATAGGCTGCATAACAGCTACTTCCGGCATCAGCTGCTGAACCAGTGCTGCGTTCTCTTGCAGAACCCCACCAGCATCAACATCAACGGCACCTCTATCAATACCCCCACCACGGTTGCCAGGGCTGCGCCCGAGGACAGCCCGAAAAGCATGACAGATGTGGCAATGGCCACCTCAAAATGGTTGGAGGCGCCGATCATGGCGGCCGGGGCCGCATCTGCATAGGTAAATTTCATGAACACGGCTCCGGCATAACCGATGGCAAAGATCAGGATGGTCTGGATAAACAGGGGAACAGCGATCCACAGGATGGTCAAAGGATTGGCCGTGATGACATCCCCCTTGAAGCTGAACAGCAAAACCAGGGTCACCAGCAGGGCGGTGATGGTCACCGGGGTCAGGACCCCCAAAAATTTTTCTCTGAACCATTCTTCTCCCTTGGCCTTGATAATCCATATTCTGGAAAAGTAGCCGGCCACCAGGGGCAAAGCCACATAGATCCCCACAGACAGCAGCAATGCCTGCCAGGGAATGGGCAGCTTGCCCACGCCCAGCAGAAATCCGCCCAGAACCCCGTACAGTACCAGCATGGTCAGGGAATTGACGGCCACCATCACCAGGGTCAATCCGTCATTGCCCCGGGACAGATATCCCCACACCAGGACCATGGCCGTACACGGCGCGATGCCCAAAAGGATGCATCCGGCCAGATAGCTTCGCCACAGCGGAATCTGCAGCATCTTCACCCCCTCGTGAAGCACCACCACCCCGTCTCCATGGGTGGCCCCCACGGCCAGGTCCAGGCCGAAGGGAATTTTCACCAGATCCATGGCTTCAGTGCCGATAAACCCTTTGAATACAATCCCCAGAAAAAATACAGAGATGGCATACATGGTAAAGGGCTTGATGCACCAGTTGATAAACAGGGTCCAGAACACGGGTTTGCCGCTTTTTCCCGCCTGGATGACCGAGGCGAAATCGATCTTCACCATGATGGGGTACATCATGAAAAACAGGCACACGGCAATGGGGATGGACACCACGGGTGCACCATTGACGGTGATGGCCATGCCGTCCAGGGCGCCGGCCAGTCCCGGGGCGATCTTTCCCAGAAGGATGCCGCCGATGATGCACAGCCCCACCCAGACGGTCAGGTACCGCTCAAACATACTGGTCATTTTCCGATCATTATCAACAGGGGAACTCATGTTTGATTTTTCTCCTTTTTCAGGATTGTTCTATTTTTTTTAATTTATGACATCACATTGTCCGGCAATTTTTCCACAAACGCCCGGATCTCATCTCTGACTTTCCGGTAACAGTCCAGCCGGGCGTTTTCATCACCGCCGTTTTGTGCCAAATCCTTTGCCAGGGCCGGGGGATCTGCAAATCCCTGATGGATCTTTTTACCGGCAAGGGGAAAAAAAGGGCAGGATTCTTTTGCCTGGTCACACACCGTAATCACCACATCCATTTGTTTGTCCTGAAATTCTTTGACATGTTTGGACCGGTGATGGGAAATATCCACCCCCGCCTCCTTCATAACCGCCACAGCCTTAGGGTCCACGCCGTGGGTTTCGACTCCGGCGGAAAACACATCGATCACATCATTCTTGAGATGCCGGGTCCATCCTTCGGCCATCTGGCTTCTGCACGCATTTCCCGTGCACAGAAACAATATCTTCAATTTCTGATCACCCATCTGCTTTCTCCCTTTGTTGAAATTACTGTGCACAGTGAACACAGTGCCTGGTTTCCGGCATAATGAGCATCCTGCCGACCGGGATGGGATCGCCACATTGTATACAGATTCCGAAATCAGGTGATGACAAGTGTGAAAGCGCACGTTTAAGGCTTTTCAATCTTTTCTCCGCCTGGGTCAATGATGCCTCCCCAACGCTTTTGTTGATGATCGCATCCATTCTGGAAATTCTTCCGATGGCATTATCAGGGGCTACCGGCTTGATCTTATCTTTGTATTGTGCAACCTGTTTTTCGGTTTTGTCAATCTCCTGCAGAATTTTAACTTTAATCTCTTCATTATCCATTGTGGTATCCTAGGTTATTTGTTGACATACCCATGCCTTATGCCGGAAGTAAATCCTTTGCCCATTCCGGCAGTATATCTGCTTTTATTTCGTAATTTCCAGCCTGCATCACAATGATCTGTTTGAATGGATCCTCTTTGGAAGAATTGTCCAGGATTCTGGCTTCATCCACTATGAACAACGCATTTTTTATGTGTTGCAGCGTTCTGGGTATCCGGGAGTGAATCTTATCTATCGGGACACGATGCCCTCCCTCTGAGATACGCTGCCTGACCCGGGCTTCATTCAAGCTGCAATCAAACAAATGAATATAAACAAGAATGATCCTGTATTCATGGGCTTTTGCCCGGGCAAGAAAATCAATTTTTGACTCATGGGAGAAAACCGTTTCAAAGCAAAAAGATATCCTCTGTGCGATCAAATCTTTTCTGATTTGATCTGCCAGGGTTGCCGCATGATAGCTGACCTCTTCCGGGTTCTCAGGACGCAAATCCCTGGCGATCAGATCGGCATTCACAAACGGGATGCCGTATCCGGCAAGGTACAAACGGTAAAAGGTTGATTTGCCGGCACCATTTCCGCCGGCGAGCACCCAGAGCTGCCTTGGATCAGCCATCAGAGTGACCTGAATTCACCATGTTCGAATAAACCTGTCTGTCTTTCTCCAGTGACAGAATTGACCCGATCAAGGTAACCGGGATGTTCAGCGCTTGCCTCATAATATATGCCGGCAGTCGTTACTTTTCCCGCCAAAATCCTTTTGGCCCGGTCGTTTTCAAGTTGATTGAAAACATCGTCTGAATTGATGGAAATCGATTGAACAGATGGGGGTTCTTCCAGTTTAATCGTTTTGATGCCTTGGGACACGGCAAATGCATCTGAAATACTTAATTTCGATGAAACCGCTTTGCCCAATATCGCCCAGTACTCAAGCTGTTTGGTCTTTGACCTGTTCTGAATTCTGGCCTCACGCTCCGCCTGTAACGCCAGATCCTGGTCGATTCTCAACGATACCGTGGTCATAATTGCCCCCTGCTATTGATTCACTTAGCATCATATTGATGCATTTGGCTACAAGATAATATTGATTTCAGGGTATGTCAATGAAATTGAGATCCCGGGAAAAATCCTGGCTATGCAGCCCCGGTGTGCAGCATCTTATCCGCTTATTTCACACTGCCAAGCCACAGTCCGAAAACTGTTAATGCCAGCCCGCCCAGATTGTTGAACAGGATGTTCATAATTGCCTGAACTCTCATGCCGGCCTGGCCGGCAACGATGGTTTCCATGGAAAAAGCCGAAAAGGTTGTCAACGCCCCTAAAAAACCGGTGATCAGCAACAGGCGCATCTCCGGGGTCAGCAGGCGCACCCGGTCCGACAGCCCGAACAAAAGTCCAATGAGAAAACACCCCGCCAGATTGACGGCCAGCGTACCCCAGGGAAAGCGGGTGCCCCACAGGTTGATCGTCAGAAGGCTGATGCCGTAACGGCTTGCAGCACCAAGGCCGCCGCCCAGCATGACCCAGAGCAGTTTTTCCATGTTTTGTATGGCCCCTTTCTTTCTTTGGCAGTATGGTTTTATTTACCAGTATGGTTTTAAAATTACTGCAAAAGTATAGCAATCATTATTTTTAAAACAACAAAGTTGCATAAACTTCTCAACAAATACATGCAATTGGCATATAATGCTGATATGTTGCATATAGTCAAAAAAATTGTTTGCCATCCCTGACAGAACAGATGAAAAATACCGGGGCTCGGGAAAAGGAAAAGATCCCGGGGACAAAATCGCTGAAGGACTTCACACAATTGTTGCTGAAATGGACCGATAAATTGGCTTGTAACCTTATTTAACAGGGAATTTGCATAATATGAGAGAAGAAAAAAAAACATTTCCAGCAGACAGGCCCCAACTTCGGGTCGGTGTTGTGGGGGTCGGATACCTGGGAAAATTTCATGCTGAAAAATATGCCCGTCATCCAGGGGTTGCGCTTGTCGGTGTAGTGGACTCCGACCGTTTACAGGCGGACAGGGTTTCGGGGCAATGGGGCTGCAGAAGCTATTATGATCACAAAGACATTATCGGCAAAGTTGATGCGGTGAGTATTGCGGTGCCCACAGAGTCCCATTATGCAATCAGCCGGGATTTTATCAATAACCATGTGGATGTTTTAATCGAAAAACCCATGACCACCACCATTGAACAGGCTGATGACCTGATCAGACTGGCTGAAAAAAACAAATGCATCCTTCAGGTCGGACAACTGGAACGGTTCAATCCGGTGGTGGGCGCCCTGCAGGGAATCATTCATAAGCCGCTTTTTATCGAGTCGCACCGTCTGAGCATGTTCAAGGAGCGGGGTCTGGATGTCAGTGTTGTGCTCGATTTGATGATTCACGACATTGATCTCATCTTGAATTTTGTGCGGTCAGGCATCAAGAGTATTCATGCAGCGGGCATTCCCGTGATCACCGATACAGTGGATATCGCCAACGCCCGCCTGGAGTTTGACAGCGGGTGCATTGCCAATGTAACAGCCAGCCGCATTTCAATGAAAAATGAACGCAAAATCAGACTTTTTCAAAACGATGCCTATATCTCGGTAAATTTTGCCGATCGGAATATTACGATAGTCCGACAGGATGGCTCCGGACATGAAGGCATCATTCCCGGCATGACCGTTGATAAGCAGCGCTTTTCACATGCAGACGCACTGGAAGATGAAATTTGTTCGTTTGTCGAAGCTGTCGGTTCCGGGAAGGAGCCACAAGTCACCGGCCGGATGGGGAGAGATGCTTTGGAGATCGCACTCAATGTAATGGAACAGATTCAGAAGACCAGTGAACGGCTGGCAAAATAGCCACAGGACTTGTTTATGAAATCAAAATCAATTGTCATGTCGGCGGGTGAGGCATCAGGGGACCTGCACGGATCCCATCTGGTCCATGCCCTGCTGGAACAGCATGTGTCATTGTATATTTGCGGCATGGGCGGAAGATCCATGCAGGCGGCTGGCGCGGATATCATTATCGATGCCGACCAGCTGGCTGTTGTCGGTATAACGGAAGTGCTTGCCAAGATACCCCGGGTTTTCAGGGCCATGACCCGGCTCAAAAAACTGCTCTCTGATCTGCGGCCGGATCTGCTCATTTTGATCGATTACCCGGAATTCAACCTTCATCTGGCTGCCAGCGCTAAAAAACTGGGCATTCCCGTGCTTTACTATATAAGCCCGCAATTATGGGCATGGCGGTCCGGCCGGGTCAGAAAGATACGAAAGAGAGTGGACCATATGGCCGTAATCCTCCCATTTGAAGAAGCCTTTTACCGGCAGCACAATGTGCCGGTATCTTTTGTGGGACATCCGCTGATGGATTCAGAGACTGGCAGGGTTCCGCTGCGCACGCCCTCTCTTCCCGACATCCAATCTCCGGTGATCGGGCTTTTACCGGGTTCCAGGCCCGGAGAAGTCAGCAGCCTTCTTCCCATAATGCTTGCAGCTGCTCAGCTTCTGGAGAAGCGACTGGGTAAGGTCTGCTTTGTGATCTCCTCAGCCCCTTCCATCAACAGATCATTGATTCCTTCCATACTGGAAAAATTTCCACTTTCTCATGTTGAAATCAACAGTGACCCGGTCGGTACGCTGTTCTCCAAATGCCATCTGGCAATCGTGGCCTCGGGCACAGTGACATTGGAAGCCGCTATCTGCGGCACTCCCATGATTATTACGTATGTGGTTTCTCCCTTAAGCTACCGGCTGGGCCGCGCCCTGATCCGGGTTGAACATATCGGTCTGGTCAACCTGATCGCCCAAAAACGTATTGCCCCGGAACTGGTGCAGCACCAAGTCACTGCTGAAGCTGTCTGTGAATCAGCCCGGGAAATACTTTCCAATCCGGATAAATACCAACA
>JAWOEP010000071.1:0-7411 GCA_046482705.1 Desulfotignum sp. | reverse complement strand
CAAAATCTGCATTGTCTTTGACTGCTGTCAGGTTACCGGTGGAGTGCCACATCATGGCGGTTTTTTCCTCCAGAAAGTTCTGGCGCAGGGTGCCCCATTCAATGGTGCCGGAAGGCATCACCCCGTGTTTTGCCCCTAAATCCTTCCAGAACTGCAGGGCGTCAATGACGGCCGGGTGGTCAAAATAGGTGATGTTGCCGTCTCCGTTCATCAGCACCTGGCCGTTCTGCATGGCCAAAGCCCCGAACATCCAGTAGGGGTAGCCGGTGGATGGGATCATGACCCCCCAGCGGTCGGCTGTGGTGATTTTTTTGCCCATGGCCACCATTTCGTCCCAGTCGGCCGGGGGCTGTTCCGGATCCAGACCGGCTTTTCTGAACAGGTCCTTGTTGTAGTACATCACAATGGTGGACCGCTGAAACGGTATCCCCCAGGTTTTTCCAGCGGTTTTTCCGTTTTCCATGAGGGTGGGATAAAAGGAATTCAGCCAGGCTTTTTCCTCTGCCGTCTGGACCACATCATCGAACGCAACGATGGCATCCTGTTCGATCAGTTCATAGATATCAATGGAAAACAAAACCGACAGCTGGGCCGGCTGGCCGCTTTTCAGGGCAGCAAGGGCCTTGATGCGGGCATCATTGTAGTTTCCGGCATAAATGGCATTGACCGTGATACCGGGGTTTTCCGCCATGAATTGATCCACCATGCCGTCGATCACCTGGGTCAACGGCCCGCCCACCGCCACGGGATAATACATGGTCAGTTCCGTCTGTTTGGCTGCTGCCGTGCCTGCTGTCAGGCAGACACTCAGCAGCAGCCCCATCATCATCAATTGCATTTTTTGAAGCATTTTTCTTTTCTCCTTTACAGTGTGGGTTGGTTTCCTTTTTCACTAAAGGCCATGCCCTGAAGGGCACGGCACCCTGCACAAAAATTCAAAAGGTTATAAAAAATCTCCCGATAACCGCCTGCCGGTTTTGTCAAACAGACAGACCGCGGCCTTTGGCCAGCTGACATGGACCCGGGCCTCAGGATCCGAAGATACCTTGTTGCCGGTTCTGGCAAACAGGATCTGGTCGTCCAGCCTGATGCGGACAATGGTTTCCGATCCCAGATAATCGGCAGCGACAATCTGTGCCGGCAGACCGGTGTCGCCGATACGGACATGTTCCGGCCGCACCCCCACCATCCCCTGGTGGAGGTGCATTGTTTCCATTTCTGCGTCAGAAGGGGAGTCATCCAGTGCAGCAGCGGCCTGGCGGCTGCTCAGCATCAGCAGGTTCATGGGCGGTGACCCCAAAAACCGGGCCGCAAAAGAGGTATCCGGGCGGTCATACAGGGCATGGGGCGGACCTGCCTGTTCCACCCGGCCGCTGTTGAGCAGAATCACCTGGTCCGCCATGGTCATGGCCTCCACCTGGTCATGGGTGACATAAATCATGGTCAGCCCGATCTCTTTTTGGAGCCGGTGGATCTCCCCCCGCATCTCGGCCCGGAGTTTGGCATCCAGGTTGGACAGGGGTTCGTCCATGAGACATACCTGCCGGCGGGATACAATGGATCTGGCCAGGGCCGCCCGCTGGCGCTGCCCACCGGACAACTGGGACGGCCGCCTGTCCAGCAGATCCTGGAGCCCCACCATTCGGGCGGCTTCTGCCAGCCGTTCCTGTTGCCGGGCTTTTGACACCCGCCGGACCTTCAGTCCGAAAAGAATGTTTTCCCGGACGCTGAGATGGGGAAACAGTGCATAGGACTGGAAAACCATGGATACCCCCCTGCGGGCAGGGTCCTCATGGGTGATCTCTTTGTCCCCGATGCGGATGGTTCCGGAAGATACGGTTTCCAGGCCGGCAATCAGGCGCAGTATCGTTGATTTGCCGCAACCCGAGGGTCCCAGCAGCACCGTCAGGCTTTTTTCAGGCACCGTGAACGACACCTGGTCCACCCCTGTGACGGTTCCCCAGGTTTTTGTCAGGTTGTGGATGTCGATGCGGCTCACAGGCTGTCTCCATGGCATACAATCAATTGGGCACCGGATTCGTGCATCATTTCGCAAATGGCGGGCGGGGGGGTGCGGTCACAGAAGACTTTACTGGCTTCCTGGATATGCCCGCCCCGGACATGGGCACACCGGTTGAACTTGGAATGGTCCAGCACCAGAAATATCTCCCGGCTGTTCTGTCGGATGATCTGCCGGGCCCGCACCTCTTCTTCATAAAAATCCAGCAGGGTGCCATCCTCGTCCACCCCGGCCACACCGTAAATGCCGATATCCACTTTATAGGCCTGGAACAGCTCCACTGTGCCTACACCGAGGATGTCCCGGTCTTCGTTGCGCAGTCGGCCCCCGGCGATGGTGACTTCAAAACCGGGATTGGTGCAGGCCAGCAGGGCCAGGTTGAGGTTGTTGGTGAAGATCCGCAGCTGATCATGATCCAGCAGGGCCCCGCAGATGATTTCAGGGGTTGTGCCGATGCTGAAAGCCACAGATACCCCGTTGGGCACATGCCGGGCCACCTCCAGAGCAATGGCCTGTTTCTCGTCGTGCTGCAGCACCTGCCGCCATGCATAGGCGGTGTTGCCGGTCATGTTCAGGCGCTGGATCCCGCCCCTGACCCGCCGGGCCATGGCCCGTTCGCACAGATTGTTCATGTCCCGCCGGATGGTCTGTTCCGCCACATCAAAATGGGTGGCAAGATCTGCGACCCCGACAAAATCCTGCTGCCGGATCATTTCCATAATTCGGGCCTGCCTTTCAGACAATGGCTGGATTCTGTTGGAAAACCCACTGCTTTGCCGGGTATTGTTCATTTGAACAGACATCCTTTCCATCTGGTATCTTTGCAATGCCCAATTGTATAAAATATGGATGTTGGGGTTTTATTACATGCAAATGAGTATTGTATGAAAATTCAAATGAAGATTCTTTCAGGTAAAGGCATCTCTTGTGGGTGTCAAAAAAGCAGGAAAAGAGCAAAATATTCAAAATGAGAATCTCTTAACGCATTTTTAAAAAAAGCCTAATAAAAACCAAATATGGGGGCTGTATTTTGTAATCATTGAAGATGGGTAGCCAGTTGTTTATGGTTTTTTACGAAGGGTTTTTACAATTGAATTGTGGGAGCGGTGTTAGCCATGTATTTTATTCATGATATTCCGGGAAGGCTTCGCGTAAAGATCGAGTATCTGAAAAACCATCCTGAACGGCTCAAGGAAATAAGCACGCTGCTGAACGTCCCCGGTGTTTTCAGGGTGAAAAGCAATGCTTTGACCGGAAGTACTGTGGTTGAATATGACCCTGATCTGGTAAGCTCCGGCCGTCTTTTGGATATTCTGAAAACAAACGGGTATGCCATTGATCTCCAGAAAAATGCCACCAACCGGAAAATCAGGGAAACCCATGAAAAAATGGCGATGAAAGTCAGCAAGGCGGCTGTTTCATGGCTTGCAGGCAGGGTCCTGGAAGCCAACGGGCTGTCAATGGTCGCCAAATTCATTTAGTGTTCAGGGGATTCCTTTTTTTTCAGAATTCTTTGAATCCGTCCTTCAAATCCGGTTTTTGTGCCGTCTTCCAGGCCGTTGTCCAGAGCGGTTCTGCATACTTCCACTGCCTGGTCATATGCCCCGTCTTCTTCGAGCATGATGTCCAGCATCTTGAAAACAGGGATGAGTTTGGGATCCTGGTCTTCCTTCAATAGCCATAACAGGATTTATACATATCATCCCATATCTGAATATTTCAACTTGAGTCCGGTTGGCCGGGTTAAGGATGCCCACTGCATGAGTTTTTTGCGGCTGAAAAAATTTATGATACTAATAAAATCCTAAACTTGGTATGGTCAATTAATAAAGGATGATAGGGCAAAAAAACATGCACTTTGCAAAGCCTTATGATCAGGCATATAATCATTGCGTTGAAAAGCAAGTAGAAACAGGAAAAAATTATGGCAGAGCTGCCTACTTATGAACAACTTGAGCAACGGGTTCGGGAATTGGAAAAAGCTGAATATGATTTTTCGGAAGAGCGCGATCGTGCGGAACATTTTAGAAATATTTTGCTGGCCATCCGTAACGTCAATCAGCTGATTGTAAGGGAGACTGACCCGAAGGCATTGGTCAAAAAAGTCTGTTCTGATTTGACCAAGACCCGTGGGTATTTTAATACATGGATTGCCCTGATGGATGAGGCAGATACTTGTGTATCCGTTACAGCCTCTTCCGCATTTAACGGTGGTTTCATTGCGATGAAATCCAACTTGCAGCGTGGTGTGTTCCCCTCATGCATGCGGCAGACGCTTGCTGAGGATAAACTCATAGTGGTTAAAAATCCCCTGGTTGATTGTCCGGACTGTCCACTATCATCAGAATATGCTGACCGAGCAGGTATGAGTCGTCGTTTGTCATTCAATGGCAGGATTTTTGGCACCATCTCAGTCTCTATCCCCGAAAAGTTTGCCCATGACACTGAAGAGCAGGATCTGTTTGCTGAATTGGCGGCTGATCTGGGGTTTGCATTGAGTAAACTGAAAACAGATGTTGAGGCCCATCGTCTCAACCAGATCGTTACATCCATCCCCCAGCCAATCTCGTTGATCTCTCGGAATTATCGGTATCTTGCCGTGAATGATGTGTATGCCGAACTGTTCGAGACCGCTGCACAAAAAATTATCGGACAAACACCCGCTGACTTTTTCGGTAAAAAGGTTTTTGAAACGAAAATTAGACCCCGGCTAGACCATGTGTTGAAAGGCACTGTTTTGCAGTATGAAATCCAGGCAGATTTTCCCGGACAGGGTAACCGGTGGATGGCCATGTCATATTATCCATATCGCAATAAAAATGGAGAGATTATCGGTGTCATTTCACATGGCCATGACATCACCGAGCGCAAGCAGACAGAAGAGGCGCTCCGCAAGAGCGAAGAGCGATTTTCTCTTGCCATGGAAGCCTCAAAAGACGGGATATGGGACTGGGACTTAACAACGGGAGATATTTATTGCAGCCCGGCCTTGACATCCATGCTTGGATATGGGTCTACTGAAGTTATAAAACATATAGATAATTGGCAGGATCTGATACACCCGGAGGACAGACAAAAAGCGTATCAGGCAAATCTTGACTGCGTAAATAATCTCACAGATTCCTTTGAAATTGAATACCGCATGAAAACCTGTGATGGAGGGTGGAAATGGATTTTGGGACGCGGAGAGGCTGTATACAGGGACGACTCTGGTAAAGCCGTGCGCATGATAGGCACCCATCAGGACATCACCGGGCGAAAAGAGACTGAGGTACAACTCCGGTTTCAATCGCTTGTTCTCAATCAGATCCAGGATCGGGTGACCGTGACGGACCTTGACGGCGTTATTACATATGTCAACGATGCCGTTGTCCAGGCATTGGGGTACTCCCGAAATGAACTGATTGGTGTCTCCACTGAGAAATTCGGAAGGAACCTCGAAAAAAGCGTCACGCAGCAAGAAATAGTTGAAGATACTTTGGAACAGGGGCAATGGCGAGGTGAGGTCGTGAACCAGACTGCCGATGGTCAGGAACTCATGCTGGATTGCAGAACTCAGGTCGTGTTTGACGAGCAAGGCCGGAGAATCGCTTTGGCCGGAATTTCAACGGACATCACCGAGAGAAAGAAGGCAGAAGCGGAACGGGAGAAGCTCCAATCCCAGCTTCTCCAGGCCCAGAAAATGGAATCCGTGGGCCGGCTGGCAGGCGGTGTTGCCCATGACTTCAACAACATGCTGGGGGTGATTTTGGGACATACAGAACTGGCACTGCTGCAGATAGAAGAAAATCACGATCTGCAGGCTGATCTTACTGAAATTCAAAAAGCAGCAACACGGTCGGCTGATCTTGTAAAAAAATTGCTGGCATTTGCCAGAAAACAGACCATTTCTCCCAAACAGATTGATTTGAACGATACCGTAGAAAGAATGCTCAATATGCTGCGGCGGCTCATCGGGGAAGATATTGATTTGGTATGGCAGCCGGCTGCCCATCTGTGGTCCGTGAAAATGGACCCGTCACAAATCGACCAGATTCTCGCCAACCTGTGTGTGAATGCAAGGGATGCCATTTCCGGAGTGGGAAAAGTCACTATTGAAACAGGAAAGAAAACATTTGATGAGGAATACTGCAAAGAACACCTGGGCTTTATCTCCGGGGATTTTGTATTACTGGCAGTCAGCGACAATGGCTGCGGCATGGACAAAGATACCCTGGACAATTTATATGAACCGTTTTTCACCACCAAGGAGGTTGGAAAAGGTACCGGCTTGGGGCTTGCCACGGTCTATGGCATTGTGAAACAGAACAACGGCTTCATCAATGTATACAGCGAACCCGGTCAAGGCTCCACTTTCAAGATTTACCTGCCTCGGTTGGTTGCCGATGAAGATGAAGACAAAGCCGTCCCCGAAAAAAAAGCAGCCGCCGGAGGGTCTGAAACCATTTTGCTGGTGGAAGATGAACCTTCCATTCTCAGGATGACCCGAATGATGCTGGAAAGGAAAGGGTATTCGGTTTTACCGGCGGTCACACCAGCAGAGGCCGTGGAAAAGGCAAAAAATCATTCAGGCCCCATTGATCTGCTGATGACCGATGTGGTCATGCCGGAGATGAACGGCCGGGACCTGGCTGGACAAATCATCACTCTTTATCCGGACATCCGGCTTTTGTTCATGTCCGGATATACTGCCAACGTCATTGCCCACCACGGGGTGCTGGATGACGGAGTGGCATTTATTCAAAAGCCTTTTTCAATGGTGGACATGACCTTTAAGGTCCGGGAGGTTTTGGACAGAGAACCTGAAAAGCGGCAAAATGATTTCCGATAACGCGAATGAATCTTAATCTTCTCAGCCTCTTAATGATGGTGGGTCTTCAGCAATCTCTTTTTTTTTAGGATTCTTTGAATCCGTCCTGCAAATCCGGTTTTTGTGCCGTCTTCCAGGCCGTTGGCCAGAGCGGTTCTGCATACCGCCACTGCCTGGTCATATGCCCCGTCTTCTTCGAGCATGATGGCCAGCATCTTGAAAACAGGGATGATTTTGGGATCCTGGTCCGCCATATTGTCAAAAACCGCCTGGCGCAAATCAGGAAACTCCGACAGATACTGGTGTGATAATGCAATGGCTGTACTGCGGTCATCCTTGCTTGTCTTGCGGCCGCGGTAGGCGGCTTCAATTGTCTGAAGATACAGAAGATGCCGTTCCCAAGGGTCAGATGCGGTTTCCAGGGATTTTTCACCCTCCCGGGGAAAACCATTATCCGCCTCTTTGTCATGCCCGGGCACCCCCTGGTCTGTATCTTTCTCCTGAGATGCCGGACCGTCAGCCGGTTCTTTTTCTTTTGAAAAAATACCCGGGCCGCCGCCTTTATGAAAAAAATAATGTGC
>JAWOEP010000443.1:0-9631 GCA_046482705.1 Desulfotignum sp. | reverse complement strand
CTATATTCCGGTCACTCGGGCAAAAACGAAACTTCTGGACATGATTCGAATGCTCGATGCCGAGGGCAGCACCGTTGCCATCACCCGGAACGGGGTTCCCAAGGCAGTGCTTATGTCCATGGATCAATATGAAGCCATGCAGGAAACCATGACCGTTCTGGGGGACCGGGACATGATGGATCAGATTCACCATTCCCTGGATGACATCCGTTCTGACAGACCGCTCACGGATCTGGAAGATCTGTAGTGACATTTCAGGTCAAATTGACGGCTTCTGCAGCTGACATGTTCGCCCGCCTGCACCCGGAAATCCGAAAAAATATCAAAACCGGACTCAAAGGGCTTAATGAAAATCCATGTCTGGGCAAGCCGCTGCAAAACGAACTGGCCCTGTTCCGATCCCTGAAGCTGAAACGGTTCCGGGTGGTTTATCGGATCGATGATCTCAACACAAGGGTGGTGGTGTATGCTATCGGGCACCGTAAGGATATTTATGAGGTTATCCTTCAGATACTGGGATAAGACAAAAGGGCCGCCGATGTCTCCCGAAGCAGGTTTCCCGGCATCCGGATGATATGGCCGCCTTTGGAAATGTGGGAGAGTATGATCTGTATCTGGGCGACACCCTGCGGCGGCCTTCGCTTTTTTGATTGACAATACGGGGGGGTTCTTTTTTAATGCTGTTTGCCGCAAGTCGGGACAACGACCAGCGACAATTTATGTTGCATCAAATTTTTAACAGTGAGAAAAACTGGCAATGAGAATGTTTATCATTGGTGTTCTTTTTGGCGTTATTGTGGGTTGGGGAGGGGTCTGGTATTTCACTGTGGGCAAGGACAACCAGAAGGTGCAGGAAACCGAGGAACGGGTTGCCGCTCAGATCGAGGAGACCACAGAAACAGTCACCCAGGTTCTGCAGGCCAAACTGGCGGAAGACCCGGAACTTTCAGTTTTTCCATTTCCGTGTCCACGACGGATGGTAAGGTGACACTGTCCGGTACGGTTCCATCTCCGGAAATGCTGGGCAAAGCCATGGCCATGGCCCTGGAAACAGAAAATGTCCGGGAAGTTGTATCAACATTGGTGGTTGAATAAAAAAAGGTTCCTGAATATATTGAGAGAGCCCCATGTTTGAGGATATTCGATTCAACGATTTACTCCTGGAGGTTCTGGTTATCATCTTTCTGGTGGTCATAAACGGGGTGCTGGCCATGTCGGAGATCGCTCTGGTCAAATCCCGGAAAGTCCGTCTCAGGGAGTTGTCCAAAAAAGGAAAAAAAGGGGCCAAATATGCCCTGCACCTGATCCGTCATCCCAATCGTTTCCTGTCCACCATCCAGATCGGCATATCCCTGATGGGCATTTTAAGCGGCGTGTATGGGGGTGCGGTGATTGCCGCCCACCTGGATCTGGTGCTTAGGGAGGTTTCTTACCTTGCCGGGTATTCCATGACCCTGAGCTATGTGCTGGTGGTGACTGTAATAACCTATCTCCTGCTGGTTATGGGCGAATTGATCCCCAAGCGGGTGGCCATGTTCAATCCGGAAATGACGGCGTCCCTGGTTTCTATCCCCATGGTGTTCCTCTCCCGGATGGCTGCCCCGGCTGTTTATATTCTCAGCCTTTCCACAGATGGCCTGCTCAAAATACTGGGCGTGGAAAAGTATAAGGAGCCGCCGCCTTCAGAAGATGAGATCCGGTATCTTTTCCGCCAGGGGGCCAGAAACGGGACTCTTGAGCCTTCAGAAGTCCGGCTGGTGGAAAGGGTGCTCAACCTGGATGATCAGACCGTGGGCAGCATCATGACCAGGCTACCGGATATCAGTGTTTTCAGAAAAATCGATTCTTTTGAAGATATGCTGCAAACGGCGGAAAAAAACAATCACACCTGTTATCCGCTGGTGGAAAAAGATCTGACAGAGATCCTGGGCGTTATTCAGGCAAAGGATCTTCTGACCCTGGCAGGGGCGGAAACCCAAGACCTGGAAAAAATCATCAAGCCTGCCGTGTACGTGAAACAATATGTCAATGCACTGGAAATTCTGGACCGGTTCAGGGATTCCCGGTCCCACATGATCCTGGTTACCGATGATCTGGACAAGGTTATCGGGCTGCTGACCGTGAACGATATCCTTCAGGCCATCATCGGACACCTCCCGGTTGCGGATTGGCTTGAAGAGCCCTGGATTATCAGGCGAGACGACGGATCCATGCTCCTGGATGGAAAACTGTCAATTGAAAAACTCAGCCAGGTTCGGGGCATGTCAGCCCTTTCAGAAGACTGGGACGAAGGGCTGGAAACCCTGGCCGGACTGGTCATCAGCCACCTGGACGGGATCCCCATCAGCGGGGCGAGTTTTAGTCTGAGCGGGTATATTTTTGAGGTGGTGGACATGGATGGTGCCAGGGTGGACAAGGTACTGGTCAAAAAAACAGGCTCACATTCAGAGTTGAGGAAGCCAAAATGAAAATGGCGGTTGCAAACATAGCGGCCCGGGTTAGTTTCCTGCTAAACCGGATTCAGGAAAGGTTATGGGTTAAGCCGCTGCTGTTCAGTGTGCTTTCCATTGCAGCGGTGTTTGGGGCAAGACTGGCTGACCATACCGGTCTGGACCTGGTTGTTCCACAGATTTCAAAGGAATCTGTGGACACTCTGCTGTCGGTCATGGCTTCGGGTATGCTGGTGATGGCCACCTTTGCGGTCGGTTCCATGGTGGCAGCCTATGCATCGGCGAGCAATACCGCCTCCCCACGATCGTTCTCCCTGGTCATCTCGGATGATTCATCCCAGAAAGCGCTTTCTGCGTTTGTCGGGGCATTTATTTTCAGCATCGTGGCCCTGGTCGCCATCACAGAGGGTTATTACGGCAAAGCCGGCCTGTTTATGCTTTTTTTAATGACCATTGCAGTCTTTGGCATGGTCATATTTACCTTTGTGCGATGGGTGGACCGGATCGCCAGGCTGGGCCGGCTGGGAAATACCATTGACAAGGTGGAAAAAGCAACGGCCGATGCTCTGATACTTTGTAAGAAAGCATCTGCAAGCCATGCGGCGGCATTTGACCTCACACGGGTCACTGGTCATGAGGTGTTTTCAGATTCTGTGGGATATGTGCAACGCATCGATGTGGCGGAACTGCAAACCTGGGCTGAACAAGCAGAGACCCGGATCACTGTCATGGTCCAGCCGGGAAGTTTTGTGACACCGGAACGGCCGATGGCATATGTTGACAGAACCTATCCGGTTGTTACAGATGCGGATTGCCGCGATATATCTGAAGCGTTTCAGATAGGCAGAGAGCGGGCCTTTGATGAAGATCCCCGGTTCGGGCTCATTGTCCTGTCACAGATTGCGGGCCGTGCACTGTCTCCGGCAGTCAATGATCCGGGAACCGCCATTGACATTATCGGCATACTGGTACGCCTGTTTCTTTTGCGGTATCCGTCCGGGGAACAAAGAAAAGACGGTGACGTTATATATGACCGGGTTGCTGTTCCCTCGTTGTCTGTCCAGGATATGTTCGATGACGCGTTTACGGCAATATCCCGGGATGGAAGCGGATCAGTGGAGGTGATGATCCGGCTGCAAAAGGCGTTGAAAACTTTGGCTGCAGCCGGTGACAATGCCATGTACAATGCCGCGGTCCGCCATTCGAAAAGGGCCTTGTTCTGCGCGGAAAAAAACCTGGTACTTCCGGAGGATCTGGCGGGTGTCCGTAAAATTGCGGAAGGGTTTCTGCCCCCAGGCAGTCAAAGAGGCCGATCAGGCACTCAAAAAGGTCGACAGCCGAATGGACGCACTGGAAAGCCGTGTTGACAACGAGTGGGACCAGATGACCCAGGCAGCACGGGAAAAAGCCAGGGCCAACCTGAAAGCGCTGCGCCAGCAGAGAAATGAGCTTGCCGAGTGGTATGTAAGCTTCAAGAACAGTTCTGCAGGTGCCTGGGAACAGATGAAAAAGGGATTCTCAGACGCCTACCAGGCGATGAAAGATTCCTGGGAAAAAGCCAAAAGCGAATTTGATACCGACAATAACTATCGTATTTCATCCAAGGTCATTTCAGTCGGTATGATTGGATTTGTTCTGGTCCGTGCGTTGCTGAATGCGGCCGCTGGTGTTTGATTATCTGATTTTTTGAATAGACGTCCTTCTGGAAACCTCAGCAGAATGGAATATAAGGAGAAAGAATATGGATCTGGTTCGGATTTTGGTTGCAATACTTTTACCGCCTCTTGGCGTTTTTCTTCAGGTGGGGATCGGGGGAGCATTCTGGTTGAACATCCTTTTGACACTTTTGGGGTATATCCCCGGCATCGTACATGCCGTCTGGATTATTGCCAAGCGCTGAAGGCAGCATGCTTGCCAACGGAGGCCGCAAAAACAAAGAATTGATATGACCGAAAATTCCAAACTGGATAGGCCTGCGAGCGCCGAGCAGGCAGTGCAAAAGGAAGTCGAGGAAAAGATCACCCGGAAGCCTTCCAGAAAACTTTTTGGAACGTTCAGCGGGGTCTTCACACCGACGCTTTTGACCATTTTAGGCGTGATCATGTATCTGCGGGTTGGCTGGGTGGTCGGCAACGCCGGACTTATCGGTGCATTGCTCATTATTTCTCTCGCATTTGCCATCACTTTCTGCACGGGCCTGTCCTTGTCCAGTATCACCACCAACATCAGAATAGGTACAGGGGGCGCATTTTCGGTCATCTCACAATCTTTGGGCCTGGAAGTGGGTGGCAGTGTCGGCATTCCCCTCTATCTTGCACAGGCTTTGGCCGTTTCCATGTATATTTTTGGTTTTCGGGCCGGCTGGCTGTGGATTTTTCCTGATCATTCCCCCGTGTTGGTCGATCTTGGAACTTTCGCTGTATTGTTCACCATAGCCTTCATCAGCACGGGTCTGGCTTTTAAGATCCAGTATGTAATCCTGGTAACGATAATCGTTTCGTTGATTTCCATTGGTGCTTCGGTTTTTACCGTATCGTGGGGTCAGGATGTGCAATGGTGGGGTGCCTTCCCCGGCTCTCGGGAGACAGCGTTCCATGGTGTTGACTTCTGGGTGGTGTTTGCTGTCTTTTTCCCTGCCGCGACCGGTATCATGGCGGGCGCCAACATGTCCGGGGACTTGGATAATCCCCGCAAAAGTATTCCTGTCGGAACGCTGGCAGCCATTGGCATATGTTTCGTCGTGTATATTCTGCTGGCGGTATGGCTGGCACTATCGGTGCCCACAGAAGAACTGCTCAACAATTACAATGTGATGATTGATCGTGCCGTTTGGGGGCCTGCCGTTCTGGCGGGGCTGCTGGGGGCCACTTTTTCCTCGGCCCTTTCCTCGCTGGTGGGATCTCCGCGCATCCTGCAGGCCCTGGCCGAACACAAGCTCCTTCCCGCCAGCGACTGGTTTACTGTTCGTACAGCCAAGGGAGAGCCCCGTAACGCATTGCTCTTGACCGGCACAATTGTGCTTGCTGCGCTCATGTTGAGAAACCTCAATGCCATTGCGCCCCTTATCACCATGTTCTTTTTGATCACCTATGCCACGATCAACGTTGTGGTGCTCATCGAGCAAAGTCTCAAATTGGTCAGTTTCCGGCCTCTTTTGCGTATCCCCCGATTTGTGCCAATAATAGGGACAGCGGGATGTCTTTTTGCCATGTTTATCGTCAATGTGGTCTTTGGAGGCATTGCTATTGCGGTGGTGATCGCTTTGCATACATATCTGGTTCACAAGCGTATCAAAGCGCCTTTTGGCGATGTGCGCAGCGGGCTGTTCACCGCCTTGGCAGAATGGGCCGCCGGAAAAGTCGCAAGCCTGGCCGGTCCCCGCGAGAAAACATGGAAGGCAAATCTCCTTGTGCCTGTTGAAGACTCACGAGACATTGTAAACGTCTTCCCTCTGCTGCGGGACATCGCTCGACCCAATGGCTTTGTGCGCCTGCTCGGCCTGACCGGGGATCGAAATTATCATGAAATGACAAAAAACCTTCCTGACCTGACAAAAAAATTTGAAGAGGATCAGATTTTTTCCACCTGGACAGTAGTTGACGCGGCAACTTTCAGTGACAATCTTGCGGCCGGACTTGAAGCCCTTGGCGGCGCTTTTTTCCGTTCCAGCATGATTTTTCTTACTTTTCCTGAGAGCGGCCAGCGAGAAGAAAAAATCCATCGAATTATTCAGGATGCCCGTAAAAACAAGCTGGGCGCCGTGCTTTTTTCAGGTGAAAAGTTTGCTCACTCAGCTGGTGGAGTCGTTCATTTTATCATCGATCGTCCGGATGACGGTTGGCGGATTGGTGTAGACCTGGGAAAAGCGGATCTGGCCTTTCTATTGGCTTACAAACTGAAACGAAACTGGAAGACAGGTATGGTTCTCACCGCTTTTCTGTCAAAAGCAGAGGAAGATCAACAAGCGTTGGAATTTATGGAGGCGGTGGTGGAACTGGCAAGGGTCCCGAACGTCGAATTCAGGCTGGCGAGTTCGGAAAACGAACTCCAAATGGATTCGGGCGATACCGCGATAACCATTTTCAGCATGTCCAATGAGGTAAATTTCAGGGAAATGCACAAGCGGATTCAATTGGCGCAAAGCAATTGTCTTTTTGTCATGGATTCTGGATGGGAAAATGCACTGGCTTAGATGAGGCGAGGGCCCACATAATTCTGTTTGAGGGTGGCATGGATCTCAAGATGAGTGCGTTCCGGCGGATTGGGCATGGAATTGGCCGTCTCACAGTCCTTGGGCCGCCTTTTTCATGGCTTCTTGTTACAATGGCGGCGCATTTTATTGCCGGCTTGCGCAGCACCGGCCGGATAATACGGATGGAATGATCCAGCCACTCCCGGTTCTTTTGGAGCATGAAAGCCAGCATCAGCATCAGCTGGGCCTTGATGGCTGCATGAAGATCCTTTTCCACAACCACTACGGGAAAGGCGTGGCATCATCGGGTTGGTTATCAATGACCTCTTTAATTTCTTCTTTTGTCATATTGACAGTGTAAGGAAAAATCCTTACACTGAAAATTAAAAAAAGATATTATTATGGCATCCATTGAAACAGTTGCTACCATAACCACCAAAGGGCAGATTACCCTGCCCAAATCCATACGCCAGGCACTTGGCGTGGATTCTGGAGACAAGATCAAGTTCCATCTCATGGATGATCAGGTGGTTGTTACACGAATAAACGAAAATTCACATGAAGATCCGGCAATAAAAAGCTTTCTGTCACTACTGGAAAAAGACATTCAGTCCGGGGGGTATATCACTTGCCTGCCTGAGGCGCTTGCCGCAAAAATGCTGGCAGCCACAGGCCAATCCGACTCAACAGAGATATCGTCAGGGAAACAGGATGGGGCCGGCGTATCGACATTGGCGCCATGCCAAAATCGGGCGCAGGTTCCGCCTGTTTTTTTCGGTTTGACTCCCAGTCAAAAAATCATCATTTATGCCTGGGTCAATGATGCACCTACGTTGCGGGCATCAGGCAGCAAAACAGATCCATACACCGTTTTTCAGAAGATGCTTTCATCAGGGAGGGCATCCGCCTGACAATTGGTCTGCACTGCTTGCTGCAGCTAAAGCTGAATGGAAATCAAGAAATTAGTTCTCTCACGTTTGAGAATGAAGCAGGCCAAGGATGCGAAAAAAAGTGATAAATGAAAAAGTCATCAACCCCACCGGGTGGTTTCCGGGAGAACATTGATGTCGGAACAATCGGGTGATGGATACGGCATGAGGCAACGCGCGGGTCTGTTTCTGGGACCGGTTATTTTTTTGATAATTTTACTGCTCCCCGCGCCTGACGGACTTGCGTCTGAAGCATGGACGGTGGCCGGGGTTGTGGTGTTTATGGCTATCTGGTGGGTAACGGAGGCAATTCCTATTCCCGTGACCGCATTACTTCCCATTATTTTATTTCCGATACTGGAGGTTGGATCGGTAGCGGAGGCGACTCGTCCCTTTGCCAATCCGTTGATTTATCTTTTTATGGGAGGATTTATTATCGCCCTTGCCATGGAAAGAACACACCTGCACCGGCGCATTGCGCTCAATGTGATCAATTTTGTGGGTGTTCATCCGGCTTCGATTATCATCGGTTTTATGGTTGCGGCAGCCTTTTTGAGTATGTGGGTGAGCAATACGGCTACGGCCATGATGATGCTGCCGATAGCGTTATCCATGATATCATTGGTTGAAAGCGATACGGCAGAAAAAACAGGAAATTTTGAGGAAAATTTTTCTCTGACAATATTATTGTGCCTGGCTTATGCCTGTAATATTGGAGGGATCGGAACGCTCATCGGCACCCCGCCAAATGCCCTGATGGCAGCGTATATGTTAGATAACTACGATGTCGAAATCGGTTTTGCCCAGTGGATGATGGTTGGCATTCCAATAGTGGCCGTATCATTACCTGTTGTATTTCTGGTCCTGACCAAGGTCGTTTTTCCGGTGAAGACAAAAGAAATTCCGGGTGGAGCAGATATGATCAGAATGGAACTTGAAAAAGCCGGCAGCATGAGCAGGGCGGAAATCATGGTGGCCGTCGTTTTTGGAATGACAGCAATTCTCTGGGTGACCAGGCCTTTGCTTGAAACCTGTATTCCGAATATTTCGGACACCGGTATCGCAATTTTTGCTGCGGTCCTGATGTTTTTACTGCCTGTGAACTTTAAAAAAGGGGAGTTTGTTCTGAGTTGGGAAGATACCAAAAAATTGCCCTGGAAAGTGTTGATATTGTTTGGAGGCGGGTTGAGTTTGGCGGCTGGAATTACCAATACCGGTTTGGCAAAATGGATTGGGACGTCGCTTGGCGGGCTTGACTGGCTGCCGGTCATCGCCTTGGTCATAACCTCCGTTTTGGTTGTTATTTTTCTGACGGAAATAACCAGCAACACAGCCACAGGCGCCGCCTTTTTGCCTATTCTCGCCTCAGTGGCCGTTGCCATGGGTCGGGACCCTTTGTTGCTTGTAATTCCCGCCACTGTGGGCGCCAGCTGTGCATTCATGCTTCCGGTCGCCACGCCGCCGAATGCCATTGTCTATGGCAGCGGACTGATCAGCATACCGCAGATGGCGCGTGCCGGATTTATCTTCAACATCCTGATGGTCTTTATCATCACCGGCATGATGTACCTGCTCCTCGGGCATGTGTTCAATGTGCTTTGGTGAATGCGGCAGCTGGCGTGGACTTGTTTTTTGAATAGATGTTCTTTTGGAAATCTCAACAGAACAGAATATAAGGCTGAGGCCTTTTTCAATCCCAATTTATAAATCTTTATACGAGGAGAATACATATCAAAAATGTTCTGAACAGATACTGGCATTTCGGATATGGTATTTTCCGGATTTCGGGCAGGGAATTTGTCCGGGACCGGTGCAGCCTGCAGGCATCGGCCTTAACCCTGTATACCCTGTTGTCCATTGTACCGGTCATGGCCATGGCATTCGGCATTGCCAAGGGATTTGGTTTCCAGCAATATCTTGAAACCCGGATACTGTCTTTGTTTGCCGGCCAGGAACAGGTCATCCAGAATGTTCTGGCCTTTTCCTCCAATCTGCTGGAAAGAACCAAAGGCGGACTCATGGCGGTGCTGGGCATCATTTTTTTGATGTATGCGCTGATA
>JAWOEP010000420.1:0-5077 GCA_046482705.1 Desulfotignum sp. | reverse complement strand
ATTGATTTCTTATCTTCCTGCATAACTCAACACCATTCATGCCGGGCAAATTTAAATCCAGAAAGAATACAAGGAACGATGCTTTGCTTATAATTTCCAGTGCCTCTTCCGCGGTTTCCGATGTTGTCACTTCATAGCCCGCCCTGGCAAACGCCTGAGCGTATATATTACGGATCTGTTTTTCATCATCTACCACTAAAATGCGTTTTTCACTCATGGTATGGTCCTTTTAATTTTCCATTTAACCATTTCCTCAATATACAACCCTTACTATTCCGATGCCTTATGGATATCAACGATACGGCCTTTTAAATATGGCTTGGCCTGATAACGGGTGATTTTCATGATCCGGTGTGTCAGCTCGCCAATACGTTCAATCTCCTTTTTGATGGTTTTCAGGGTTTCATACTTTTTATCCCCCGCATCTGCATCCAGCAGCAAAATTTCCGAAAAACCAGACACAACCTGCAGCGGCTGGTTGATTTCATGACAGACAGCACCGGCCATCTCCAGCACCCCCTGGAGTTTCTCCCGCTCCCGCATCTCGTTTTGCAGCACGAGCATACGCCTGCCCGCATCCACCCGGGCTTTCAACTCGGCATTATCATAGGGTTTGGCAATATAGTCATCGGCCCCGGCCTCAAGCCCGCGGACAATGTCATCGGAGTCACCCCGGGAGGTGAGCAAAATCAGGTGAAGCGGCTCTTTGCGCTCCTGTTCCCGAAGACGGCGGCACAGTTCTGCCCCGTTAATACCCGGCATTTCCCAGTCCAGCACCGCAAGGCCGGGGGCATTTGGTTCCTGCAGCGCAGCCCAGGCCTGGTTACCGTCACCTGCGGCAATCACTTCATAGCCCCACTTTGTCAGAACCGCATGGAGCATGGCGCGTGAGGTCATGTCGTCTTCTGCAATTAATATCTTCATTGAACTCCTCATTTCTGGTTTCTTGTTGCTTTGTGCTGGTTCATCTCAACTGATCCAGCGGTTATTGCCATACAGCACTTCCGGGATCTTCTCCTTCTGATCAAAAATCAGGATCATCCCCGCTGGTCATTTCAAATTTTAACCGGCTGAACCGCTCTTCAAGTTCCGGCATCAACTGCTTCAGCCGGTCCACCTCCCCGGTCCTGCCCGCATTTTCCATGGCAGAGGCCGTTTCCTGAAAGTCTTTGGCCGTTACATTGCCTGCCGCGCCCTTGATCTTGTGGGCCTGGGCTCCGGCTTTGCCGGGCTGCCCCTGATCGACATGGTCTTTAAGGGCCGCTATCTGTCCGGGCATGTCTTCCAGAAAAGCATCGATAATGGTTTTTGCCAGTTCCCTGTCTCCCATGAGTCGATCTATCAAGGCTGACTTGTCAAAGGTTGAGTTCTGGTTCAGGGGGTGTGGTTTTTGGGTTAAATTTTCTGGTTCTGGGGTCAAATTTTCTGAATTCCGGTTCAAGGGGTCTGAATTCTCGTCTCTGATTTCCGGCTGTGGCGGCTGTTGTGGATCACCCAGCCACTTTTCCAGTTTTTCAGCCAGTTTCTGTGGATCAACTGGTTTGCTGATATAGTCATCCATACCGGCCGCAAGGCACTTTTCCTGATCACCGGCCATGGCAAGGGCGGTCATGGCAATAATGGGGATTCTGGTTCCTGACTGTTTATTGCTGCCTGCCTGCTGGCTGCGGATCCAGCGGGCTGCTTCCAGCCCATCCATTTCAGGCATCTGCACATCCATGAGTACCAGGTCGTAGGGAATATGTTCCAGGGCCCTGACTGCCTCGACACCATTGGCCACAGCGTCAACGTACAACCCCAGTTTGTGCAGAATGCCCATGGCCACCTGCTGGTTGGTAATATTGTCCTCTGCCAGAAGAATGCGCACGTTGGTGCGGTTAAGATCGCGCACTGCGTGACGTGAGAGGATGGGAGCACCCGCGCCATAGGATTTTCCTGAAAGAACCGCTGCCAGGCAGTCGAAGAGTTCAGACTGACGCACGGGTTTGGTTAGATGCGCTTTAAAACCAATTGATTCTATCTGCCGGGCATCCCCCCGCTGACCCAGTGATGACATCATAACCAGGTGTGTGCCGGAAATTGCAGCATCCTTTTTAATTACCATACCCAGCTCATCTCCGCTGGTGCCCGGCATCTGCATGTCCAGGACTGCCGCGGCAAAGGGATCGCCCGTTTCAACGGCCCTGTGCAGTTGATCCAGGCATTCATCCCGGCTGGACGCTTCCTCGGACCGGACCCCCCAGGCTGTGAGCTGGGTCACGAGGATCTCCCGGTTTGTGGCGTTATCATCCACCACCAGAATGTGCTTTTTCTGCACCACACCTGGAAGGACGGGGTCGCGTTTTGATTTTTGAACGGCTTGTTTGATGAATCGGGCCGTGAACCAGAATTCTGTTCCTGGGTGTGAATTGGGGGATAGCGGTTCTTTTTTGCCTGTTGGGCGTTGAGCTCCCACGGGGGCCGGAGAGATCAGGCCGATCTCACCGCCCATTATTTCAGCCAGCTGCTTTGAGATGGCCAGGCCCAGGCCTGTGCCGCCGTATTTGCGGGTAACAGATCCGTCCACCTGGGTGAACTGCCGGAACAGGTCCTGCTGTTTATCCAGGGGTATGCCAATCCCGGTGTCACGCACTGAAAAACGGATCAAAACATCCTTGTCTGTTTCCTGGTCCAGGTGGGCGAGGACAGAAATTTCCCCTTCATGGGTAAACTTAACCGCATTACCAGCCAGGTTCACAAGGATCTGGCGCAGGCGGCCCGGATCTCCCCTCAAAAATCCCTGTACGTCCGGGGACACGGCACAGATGAACTCCAGCCCCTTTTCCTGGGCTTTGAGTGCCATTATTTCGGCAAAGTCGTCAAGCAGAGCGCGCAGGTCAAAGTCAAGGGTTTCCATTTCAAGTTTACCAGCCTCGATTTTGGAAAAATCCAGGATGTCGTTTATCAGTCCCAGTAACGCTTCGCCGCTGGTCCGGACTGTCTCCGCATAATGCCGCTGATCCGTGCTCAATTGGGTATCAAGCAGCAGGCCTGTCATGCCGATGACACCATTCATGGGGGTGCGTATCTCATGGCTCATGTTTGCAAGAAACTCGCTTTTAGCAAGATTTGCCTTCTCAGCTTCAGCAGCCATGTTATTTGCCCGGTCCGTGGCTTTTTCCAGGGAAACCCGGGTCCGGGCCAGTTTGTCGAAATTTTGGGCGGCCTTGGTGGCTATAGCCTGGAATTCATCAATCGTGTAATTTCCTGCCTGGACGTCATTTCGGTTCAGGGCTGCAGTCAGCACACTGAGCTCTGTATCGACCTTTGCAGTCAAACGGTTTCCCAGCAGTTCCATGAGAAGAAGTACTCCGGCAGCCAGGCCGAATATGACTGCCAGTTCAATCATCAGGCTGCGCTGAAACTCCTTTTCAACCGCATGGACAGCGCCTTCGATGTCATCCATGTAAAGGCCGGTACCCACCACCCATCCCCAGTCCGGTACACCCCGGGCAAAGGAGATTTTGGGTACATTGCGGCCGAGACCCGGCTTGTTCCACTGATACTGCACAAAACCGCCATTGGATTTTCCAGCCGCAGCGATCAACTCCTGCACTACTTTGACACCGTCCGGGTCGGTGAGGTCATAGATGTTTTTCCCGATCAGCTCCGGCTGAGTGCGGTTGACCAGCTCGACACCCTCAAAGCTTTTGACGAAAATATAGCCCTCACCGTCGGCAAAGCTGTAAGCTGAGAGCCTCGGTTTGAGATGCCGGCGAATTTTCTCTTCAGACATGCCGATTGCGCCGAGCGTTGTACGGGCATATTCTATCTGGTCCATGGCTTGATCAACCATGGTTTTAATCAGGGTTTTCTTATCCGCCAGGATGCGCTGACGGACACTGTTCACCTCCTGTTGGGCATTAAGCCAGGTATTGGTGGCGATACCGGCCAGCAGAGTAACTGTGAGCAGCACCATGGCCCGGCGCAGGCAGGCCCGGAATAAGCCGGGCATGGATTGACGGGATGGGATACGGCTTCTGCGCAGCAGACCGGTCAGGCTCAGCAGGGCCAGTGTCAGCAGCGCTGCGCCCAGTCCAATAACAATGGTGACGGGCCATAGACTGGTCTCAGGACGTCCGCGGACCTGGGCTTCATAAGGAAGCAATGCCGGAGAAAGATCGTGTGCGCGCAGTTCGTCCCAGATAAACATAGGGGCATTGGGGCTCTCCAGAACCACAGGGGGAATGGTTCCCTGTTTAAGGATATCCCGGGCCAGAACACCCGCGGTCCGGCCCTGGTCCCGGGAGCTGGCCATCATCCCGCCGACGATACCATGGCCCAGGTAAAAGTCCCACATACCGTAAACCGGAGCCGGCGCCGCGCGGCTGACCAGTTCAGCGGCCTGGGCAAAGCTGTGGTAGACACCGTTTTTATCCCGGTTGAACAGCACCAGCAGGACGGCGGCGTCCGGTGAAACCCCTGTTAATCGGCGTTTAAGCTCCCGGGTTGACAAGCCATGGAGCCATGTGGGCGCAAACCCCTGCAGGTCGTCAGCCAGAGCCGCTTCGACCTCGGCCTTGACCGCAGCCGCGGTGGGGGTAAGCCCGGTGACAATATAAAGATTTTTTGTTTCAGGCTGGAGCGTCCGGATCAACTTCAGGGTGCCGGCCGGGTCTGTCTTTTCCACCACACCGGTCATACAGTCTTCAAACCCTTTGAGAAGCGCCGGTTGAAAATTATTGATGCCGCAGAAGACCAAAGGGATACGGGGAAAGAGGGTTTTACAGTGTTCACCCAGAAAATCGAGCGCATTGTTGTCGGTAAGAATCACCAGGTCCGGGGGAATAACAGTGTATTTCCGGGCGAGATAGTCGGCAGCGGGCGGGCCGACAATGTTTAGCGGCTGACGCTTACTGTCCAGGTATTCTGTGAAGATCTCGACCGGCTCCCCCTGCAGAGAGGTTCGAATCCCGGCCTCGATGCCGTCGGTCCAGGAAAAGCCTTTATGGTAGGAATGAAGAATCAGCACGCGCTTAGACTGAAATGGATCGCCATGGGCGGCCTGCCCGGCAACGCAAAAAATAAAAAACAAAAC
>JAWOEP010000351.1:0-4554 GCA_046482705.1 Desulfotignum sp. | reverse complement strand
GAAATATCCAGCCGGACACTCCCCGGGTCCTGACCTTCCACAAAGGGGCCCAATATCCCTCGGACCACTTTCCTGTGTCTGCCAATTTCTCCTGGGAGCAGAAAAGTTTGACCCCGTACCAAATTCAAGGCATACTGACACCATCAGTTAACCTTTGACAGGAGGAATCACACCCCATGTCATTTCTTATTTCCGACAGCGACAAATTTGTAACCACCATCGAGGTGGTGCCTCCTGCCGGCAATGACCCGCAGGTCCTGCTGGACAAACTGGCCGGTATCGCCCATCTGGATTTTGACGGATTCAGCGTGGCCACCAATCCGGTGGCAAAGCCCCGGATGTCGGCCATGGTTTTCTGCCATCTGCTGACCCGAAAAACCGGCAAACCATCCATCCTGCACCTGACGGTCCGGGATCACAATGTCCTTGGGCTCCAGGCGGAACTCTGGGGCGCCAAAGCCCTGGGCGTTGACACCCTTATCGCCATCACCGGTGATCCGTCCGCAGCCCGGCAGAAGGACAGGGCCACGGCTGTAAAGGACCTGACTGTGTTTGAACTGATCAGTCTGGGAAATGATGCCGGCCTGACCACGGGTGCAGTCCTGGATTTCCGACCCGAAAGAAACGGGCTCAAAAATGAGATCCGGCGCCTGGAAAAAAAGGTGGCTGCCGGATGCCGGTTCATCGTCACCCAGCCGGTGTATGATGAAACCACCGCCAAAACCCTGGCAGACAGTTGTGCCCATCTGGCAGTACCCAAAATCATGGGAATACTGCCGCTGTTGTCCTTTAGACATGCCTGTTTTCTCCATGACAAAGTGGACGGCATTGCCGTGCCCGAACCTTTACGCCGGGAGATGGAAACATCAGATGATCCCGTGCATACCGGCACTGCGCAGGCGAAAAGCATGCTGGAAATCGCAAAGAAATATTTTTCCGGTGCCTGCGTCATGCCGCCCTTTGAGCGATTTGAGATCCTGACGGATATTCTTTGAAAAAGCGCCCCATGGAAACCTGCACGGCAGGAAAAATCTTCAGGCAATTCATTTTCTGTCCGGTGAGGCAGGTCATGCCGGTTACTGTGGTGCGATATCCTTTATCTTAAAAGGATAGGCCTGCTTTGGGCGGTCATGGCAAAAATCTTTCAGGGTCTGGCGGATCGACTCAAAGGCGATATCCTCCCATGGGATGTCCGCCTCATGAAACAGGCGCACCGCCGTGCTTTCTTTGGTGGGACCAAAGTTTTCATCCAGCAGCTTTGCCCGGAACATCAGATAAATCTGGTGGACAAACACCAGATTGAACATCCGATAGGGGGCGATGATTTCCACCGCTGACCGGGTTTCCTCCAGGGTTTCGCGCACTGCCCCGTCCTGAACCGATTCCCCGTTTTCCAGATAGCCGGCCGGCAGGGTCCACTTACCCTTTCGGGGTTCAATGTTTCTTCTGCACAACAGGATCCGGTCCCCCAGCACCGGGATACACCCCACCACCAGTTTGGGATTTTCATAATGGACATGGCCGCACCTGGGGCATACCAACCGAACATGGTCATCATCTTCAGGTATTCTGGTTTCCATCGGGGCACCGCAGATGCTGCAATACTGAATATTCATTCCCGGATTCCTTTTGACATAGATTCTCGTACTTTTACAAAAACATTTCCATCCCATACAGGAAAATGCCCGGCAGTACAACCCGAAACCCGGCACCCCACATTGACAAATTTATTCGAATCCTATATGTTGTCTGTCATGAAACCTGCAGCAACATGCTTGATTTTCTTGTTCAGCCTGCGCTTTTGAACATCTTGGGGATTTTCTGAACCCAAAAATAAATTTTAACCCGTTTTAACTTTAACAGGAGAGCTTATGTGCGGCATATGCGGAGAAATATTTTTCAACAGGCAACCGATTTACGAAGATTCTGTCATCCGGATGAACCAGGCCATGGCCAGGCGGGGCCCTGATAATGAAGATATTTATCACGGCATCTGGACCCTTATGGGCCACCGCCGCCTCAAGATCATTGATTTGAGTGACCACTCCAATCAGCCTTTCATCGATCCCAAACTGGGATTGATCATTGTGTTCAACGGTGCCATTTACAATTACAAACCGCTGAGAGAAGAACTCAGGCAGAAAGGGTACACCTTTCACACCACCGGAGATACGGAAGTGATACTCAAGGCCTTTCATGCCTGGGGGGAAAACTGTGTACAGCGTTTCAACGGCATGTTTGCTTTTGCCATATATGACCAGAATAAAGACAGGGTCTTTATTGCCAGGGACCGCCTGGGCATAAAGCCGTTTTATTTTTACAAGACAGAAAACAGCCTGCTGTTTGCCTCTTCCCTGCCTGCCCTGCTGGCCACCGGAAAAATTAAGAAACAGATTTCTCCCCAGGCCCTGCACTATTATCTGACCTTTCATTCTGTGGTACCCGCCCCCCACACCCTGATCAGCGGTATTGAAAAACTGCCGCCCGCCACCCGGGCCTTTATCACCCGGGACGGAACCATGACCAAAAACACCTATTGGCAGCCCATGTATCTTCGGGACAAAGAAGAGGAAAACTATACCTTTGATGACTGGAAGCAGCTGGTAACCAAAAGCCTGATGGATGCGGTCAAACGGCGCCTGGTGGCGGATGTTCCCGTGGGCGTGCTCCTGTCCGGGGGCCTGGACTCCAGCCTGGTGGTGGGGCTGCTGGCAGAGGCCGGGCAAAAAGATCTGAAAACCTTTTCCATAGGGTTTGAAAGCGTGGGCGATGAACAGGGAGATGAATTTTTGTATTCTGACATCATTGCCCGGCACTTTGCCACAGACCACCACAAAATACAGGTGGGTGCGGACCATGTGCTGCCCTCCATGCCGGACTGCGTTACCGCCATGAGTGAACCCATGGTCTCCCATGACTGCATCGGGTTCTATCTGTTGAGCCGGGAGGTGGCCCAGCATGTCAAGGTGGTCCAGAGCGGCCAGGGGGCGGATGAAATCTTCGGCGGGTACCACTGGTATCCGCCCATGATGGAAAGCACTGACCCGGTAGGGGATTACCGCTCTGTTTTCGGGGACCGGTCCCATGAAGAATACCTGGAAATGGTCACCGAAGCCTTTCATGGAGAGGATTACAGCACACAGTTTATCCAGGAGCACTTTGCCATGCCCGGCGCAGACACCGCCATTGACAAGACCCTGCGCCTGGACACCACCGTAATGCTCACCGAAGATCCAGTGAAACGGGTGGACAACATGACCATGGCCGCAAGCCTGGAAGCCCGGGTCCCGTTTCTGGACCATGAACTGGTGGAGCTGGTGGCAAAAATACCGGCGGAACACAAAGTGGGCAGCGGCGGCAAACATATCCTCAAGGAAGCGGCACGTTCGGTCATTCCCCATGAGGTCATTGACCGGCCCAAAGGGTATTTTCCCGTGCCGGCCCTCAAATACCTCCAGGGTGAATACCTGGATTTTGTCACCAATATTCTGAACACAGACGCAGCCAGGGACCGGCATATCTTCAACCGGGCATATATCGACAGGCTGCTGGCAGACCCGGAATCCCATATCACCCCGCTGAAGGGCTCTAAGCTCTGGCAGGCGGCCCTGCTGGAATACTGGTGCCAGCGGCACGATATCTAAGCCAAAGGAGCGTTGTCATGGGCAAATCAAATCATCGGCTGGAGCGCGGATTCGGCCAGTCCCTGAGAAACTGGGAAAAGCTGGGGGACCCTGCCACAAAAGGCATGACACCCGATGCGTTCGTGGAAATGGGATGGGGGCGGCTGGTATTCGGCCACACCTTTGAAGACAATGCACGCATCGTGGAAACCATGACCCAATATGGCTATGACAGCCGGGACATTGCCATGTATATCATCGATCCCCATGTGGTGGTATCCCTGGCCCCGGAAAAACTGTTCCTGGATCCTTCCCACACCTTCCGGCTCTGGTCCCATGACTACACCATGGACCACCGCACCCGCAATCCCTTCGTGATCCAGCGGGTATCCACCAGACAGGAAGCAGAGGCCATCAACCGGATTTACAGCATCTGCCGCATGAAGGGAGCGGACCCGGATTTTATCCTGGACAAACGGGCCAACAAACTGCGCACCTATATGATCGCAAAGGATCTGGCCCGGGACCGGGTTATCGGCACGGTCACCGGGGTGGACCATGTGGCCGCCTTCAACGACCCTGAAAAAGGGGCCAGTCTGTGGTCTCTGGCCGTGGATCCCCAAAGCGATTTCCCCGGTGTGGGAATCAGCCTGGTGCGGCATCTGTGCGAGCACTATTTTACCCGGGGCCGGGCTTTTGTGGATATCAGCGTTATGCACAACAACAAAAAAGCCATTGCCTTGTATGAAAAACTGGGGTGCCACCGGATCCCGGTGTTCTGCATCAAACGCAAAAACCCCATCAACCAGGACCTGTACACCACCCACCAGCAATATCCGAAACTCAACCCCTATGCCAAACTCATCGTGGATGAAGCCAAACAGCGGGGCATCCGCATTGACATTGTGGATGAAGCATTCGGTTTATTCAC
>JAWOEP010000327.1:0-44212 GCA_046482705.1 Desulfotignum sp. | reverse complement strand
CTTGGAATCGATTATTTCTGCTTCCCCAAAAGCTATCACGCTTTTATACATAGATATATCCGGTAACGCCTCATCGACCTCAAAACAAACCAAGGGCAGCAGCTGCATCACCGAGCATGAAACCGGTATAAATAACAGCCAGCCACTGAACCGGCATGGATAACCCTGCACAGAAAACCACATAAGAAAGGGCCAGAGAAACAAAAAAACAGGTGGACCCGGTAAATCCGCCTTTTTTTTCATGATCCCGTAATATATCATTAAAAAGAAAAGTATAGATTCTGCCCAGAGGGGGCAGCTGATTTTTGAACCGGTCCATTAAAACATTCAACAATGCAAATATCACCAGCAAGATAACCGCGATGTTTTCCGGTACGTGGATCAGGGCCACCGGCAAGGCTGCAGCTGCCAGGTGCAATGATTTTCTTTTGATTTCTCTTGTCATGTACAGCGCCAACACACCCCTGTCAAACCCGGCTTCTACTGGGAATCGGTCCGCCTATCAAGCGTAATCGCCTGGATATATGCAATGGTATCGGCAAGCTCTTTATCCATTGGCAGTGTTGTTTGCTTTTCTCCCTGTTTTTTTACATATCCGATTTTTTCAATACCCATGGGCATTAAAGCAAAAAGCTGGCCTTCATAAAGGATCTGGGGGGTTTCATGAACAAAGATTACCGGTGCATTTTCTTTCTGGAGCAATGAATTTCCAAAAAATTCTTCCGGTTTTTCCTTTTCCCCCAGCATGCCCAAAATAGTGGGGGCAAGATCGGTCTGGGTTGCTTCTTTGCTCACAACACCGGGCTTGATATCCGGATGAATAATAAACAAGGGGATATTCTCAGGCGGTTTTACAATTTTGTGCAGAACAAACTTTCTTTTTGAACTGTATTCCTCTCCTTCTACACCTGCATCATGATCAGCATACAAGACAAACAGTGTATTGTCAACAAGATCAAGGTCTGCCAGCTTTGTGAAAAACATCTCAAGCGATTTATCCACAAATGAAATCGATCTGAAGTAATCTCTTACAAACAGATTTTTTACATCCGCAAATTCACCGCCCCCGTGATCATCAGGATAAAAATCATAGGGTGTATGACTGGTGACGGTAATAAAAAAGGCAAAAAAAGGGGTATCAGCCGCTTTCAGATATGCAGTGGACTGCAGGAAAAAATCATAATCATTGATGCCGAAATTCGTTCTTTTGACATCCATGACCGTATCATAAAATGAAAAATCTTCCCTGCTGTAGAAATGGTCAAACCCCAGTTCAAAAAATGCCTTGTGCCGGTGAAAAAATTTTTTGTCATTGCCGTGAAAAGCAAGGGTTGTATACCCCTTCCGGTTTAAAATATCCACCAGCGAGGTGAAGGCGAACAAGTCATTGATCCTGAACCCATAATTTTTGTTAATCGGATAGATGGAGGTGAGAAATGAAAATTCCGCATCAAAACTGCCGTTTACATGCTGGGCGTAGAAATTGTCAAAATACAACGCATTTTTCTTTAACCGGTTTAAAAACGGTGTGATTTCCTTTCCATTGTGTTTGTGGCCGATGATTTTCTGATCCAGTGATTCCACTTGTATCACAATGATATTATGTATGCCGGTATCTTTTTTCATCATTTTTCTGTCAATCCGGACATCTTTTTCAGACGGCGGCGCGATTCCGGGCACTTCGTGTTCATAGGGATGATAAAATGAATAAAACTCAAACAAATACAGCGGCATAATGCCGTATACATTCACAAACGCGGATGTGCTCCGGGCAAACAGGGCCATGGGGTTTTTGTTGCCCAAAATATAATTGGTCACCACTATCTGGGCACCCAACAGACAGACAAGGGCAAATCCGGCAGCTGTTTTCCGGGCTGTATTGTATCGGGGGCGGATTTTATCTGCCGGCTTGGAAACACTGTCTTTCAGGACAAACAAAAAGATCAGCACCAGATCCAGCACAAAAAGTATATCATATACCCTGAATAACTGCCTGGCTATGACCTTGACAGGCCTGGCACCCTGGCCCATCACCATGTCACTGAGACTCAGATAGTTGCCGAAATATCGATTATACCAGATATTTGACAGGCAGAACAATGTGAAAACCAGCAGGAAACCAAAAACAAGAGGCCTGTATTTTCTATTTTCAAGCAGGGGCAGTATATACAGGTATAAAAACAAAAACAGCACCAGATTCTTTATCACCAGGCCGGCAATAAACGGCACCTGATATATGACCACTGACAGATAATTGTATTTAAACAAAAAACCGGTCAAAAAGCATACAGCAATGCAGTTTGGGTAATTCATGAAGGATTTTTGCAACCGGTCAGTCATGGATTTTATTGTAGCCATGGTGCATACAGGAGTCAAATGCTTTCCACGCCGTGGGGATTAGCCTGGAAAGTGTCAGCTTTTGCGAACACGGGCTGTGATGACCTGCTGAAACAGTGTTTTTTGCTGCAGGATGCAGATAAATGGCTGTATCTGCCTATTTCATATTCCCGGATATCCTGTAATTTTCTGAATCTGTGCATACAAATGCGCCAGGGCCGGATACATTTTCCGGTATACCCGGCTGTACAGCTGCCGGTACAGGGCTGCATTGTCCGGATCCGGCTCAAACACGGTTTTCACCTGGATCATATGCCCGGCAGCGGCGGCAATATCCGGGTAGATGCCCACCCCTTTGGCCGTGATAATGGCAGCTCCCAGGCCGCTGGTTTCATGGGTCCGGCCCCGGGCCATGGGCCGGTTGAATATATCTGATGCAATCTGGCAAATCCGGTCGCTCTGGGATGCCCCCCCGGAAACAACGGCTTTTTCCACCCGGACCCCGGATTTTTTCTCAATTTTTTCCATGCCCGCCAGCAGGGCAAATCCCAGGCCCTCAATCACAGCCCGGTACACATGGTCCCTGGTATGTACATCTCCGAATCCGATCATGGCGCCTTTTGCCCCTGGATAATCCAGACCCGGTCCCCAGTAAGGCTGGACCATGAGGCCCATGGCACCGGGGGATGTCTGCTTCAGGCACCTGTCCAGGATCTGTTCAGCAGGAACACCCAATGCTTGTGCCTCTGCCACCTCTTTATGGGCAAACTGGTCCTTGAACCAGGAGATCATCCAGAATCCCCGGAAAATTTCCACCTCAGGATTGTAATACCCCGGCATGGGCGCAGGATAAGGCGGCATAAGGGGCAGGGTTTCAAAATACCTGTCCGAGGCTGTCTGCACTGTGGCAGTGGTACCGAAACTCAGGCTCACCATGTGCCGGTCCATGACCCCTGCCCCCAGGGTTTCACATCCCTTGTCCGACCCGCAGGCAACTACTGGTGTGCCCGCAGCAATGCCGGTGGCATCAGATGCCGACCGGGAAACCGTGCCGATGATATCCCCTGCCGGGACCAGGCGGGGCAGTTTTTTTTCAGGCACAGGAAACAACGCTTTTGCCAGGCTGAAGGGACTTTTTGCCCAGCATTGCTTTTTGTAATCAAAGGGCAGATGCCCGATCTGGCAGGCCAGGGCATCTGCGAACTCTCCGGTGAGCCGGTGGTGCAGAAATCCGGATACCTGGACATATTTGTGGGTGTTTTTCCAGATATCACCCTGGTGCTGCATGATCCAGTTGCACTTTCCCTGTGCCTGGATATCTTTCAATTTCTGCCCCAGCACCGGGATAAAAAACCCGCATCCCATAATGCCTGTCCCTTTGAATGTGTGATCTGCCCGGCGCTGATCCATCCAGGTGATGGCCGGCCTGAGGACCCGGCCCTGCTTATCCAGATTCACCAGTGTGTTGCGCAGGGTGGTCACCCCGACTCCGGCAATTTTTTCAAATACCCGGGGCATGTTCTGCTTCAGTTCCCTGCACGCTGCCCCCAGGCTGTTCCAGTAAATTTCCGGGTCCTGCTCTGCCCTGCCGGGCACAGGGCTTACATAAGGGGAATACGATTTTTTTACCCTGGCCAGCACATCACCCCGGGCAGAAAAAATCATGGCCCGCAGGCTCTGGGTGCCGCAGTCAATGGCCAGAATATGCCGGTCTGTCATCATGGGTCCTTTGGTTTGTTTCTTTTCCCGCTCATCCACAAAATGCGCCTTTGTTAAACCAGATCACCGGGTTTTATTCAAGGCCAAAAATTTCAGCCGCCTGCTTTTAACACCCGGCATGGTAGCAATATAAGCAAAATACATTTACACCCGGAGACAACCTCTTGGCAAACATGAAAAATGCTCTTTAAAAAACACAACCCACGTGATAGGATATCCGGCTTGTAAATACATTGCCTTCAGGGAGTTGAAAATGGACACGGAAATTAAAATCAGAGGATATCACACAGACCTGTACCAGCATGTAAACAATGCCAGGTATCTTGAATTTCTGGAAGAAGGCCGCTGGCAGCTGCTGGAGGACCACCTGGATCTTGATGCATTCATGGGGAGCGGATTTTCTTTTTTTGTGGTCAATATCAATATCTCCTACCGCAGTCCTGCCCGGGTGGGTGATACCGTCCTGGTCCGCTCCGGCCGCAAAAAAATCGGCAACAAAAGTGCTGTTTTCCAGCAGCAGATTGTAAACAAATTCACAGGCGCGGTGTGCATTGATGCAGATATAACCTTTGTCATCGCCGACACCAGCGGCAGGCCCCTGAAGCTCGAAGGAGAAATCAAGGAAAAACTATTGCAGATTCCTTTGTTCGAAGGGTGATCTCACACTTTCCCGGTCAGACATGGGAGAATCCCCCGCATCTGTATAAAAAAATATTACAGGATTTGGGTCAGGACAACGGAAATATTATCTTTTCCTCCTCTGTCGTTGGCTTCATTAATCAGGCTGTCAACCTTTTCCCTGATTCCTTTTTCAGAAAGAAGAAGGTTTTCAATCATATCATCCTCCACCATGTCGGTCAGACCATCTGAACACAGCAGAAACATATCCCCCGGATAAACATGGCCCCTGAGGACGTCCAGGGCCGGATTTTTCTGTATTCCCACGGCCCGGAGAATAACGTTTTTGAATGAATGATGATCTGCTTCTTCCCGGGTGATCAACCCCTGATCAAGCTGCTGTTTCACAAGGGTATGATCTGCGGTCAGCAGCTTGAACTGCCCGTCCCGGAACCGGTAGGTCCGGCTGTCACCGATATGCCCCAAAATGAAACGATCGTCTGTCAGAACCAGCATTTCAGCGGTGCATCCCATCCCGTCACATCCCGGGTGGGTGCCGGCATAGGTGAAGATGGTTTCATTGGCATTCAAAAAAACCTGCTGCAGGATCTGATACCGGGTCTCTTCCTGATAGGAAGCCCCGGAAAAAGCGGTTTCAGCAGCACGGGCAAACAGCTTACTGGCGATGTCTCCGGCCGCAGTTCCTCCGATACCATCCGCTACAAGACAGAATCCCCGGTCTTCATCCACCAGTATGGTGTCTTCATTTTTTTGTCTGCGGCGCCCCGGGTCGGTTTTACCGTAAATAGCAAATCGGTTCATTTATCTGAATCGCTCCGTCATGAAATCCGCCAGATTTGATTCGTCATAGGAGATGTTCAACCGCTTTTTCAATTCAGCCAAATCATCATATATCTGCCTGCCGGATGAATAGCGCTGTAACTTGTCTTTTTCCAGGCACTTCATCACAATATCACTGAGTGCCGGGGGAATGTCGGTCCGAACTTCAATAACAGGCTGAATAACCCGTTTGGGGAGGGTACTCAATGCTTCCAGTTCGTTGTTGAAGCTATACAGCCGCCTGCCGGACAGGATCTCATAAAAAATGATTCCCAGGGCGTAAAGGTCTGCCTGATGGTCTATCTCTTTTCCCAGGGCCTGTTCCGGTGACAGATAGGCCAGTTTCCCCTTGATCACCCCTGCCCTGGTAAAGCTGGGTTCTGATCTGGCCTTGGAAATGCCGAAGTCACTTATCTTCACCTCTCCTTTAAAGGAAATCAGCATGTTCTGTGGACTGATGTCCCTGTGAATGATATTCAGCGGTTCACCGGTTTCCTCACTGGTTCTGGTATGCGAATAATAAAGACCCAGACTGATTTTCTGAATCAGAAACATGGCCAGACCCACGGGTAATCCTTTTTTTTCATGTGCCATGATCTGCGCAAGGTTTTTTCCATCAACATATTCCATGGCGATAAAGCTGGCATTGTGCAGTTTGATCAAATCATAAATCTGTACAATATTAGGGTGCTGTAAATTTGCAGCCAACCGTGCCTCCCGGATAAACATCTCCACAAAATCCTTGTTTTCAACCAGGTGGGGCAGAATCTTCTTGATGGCCACCGTCCGTTTGAACCCATCATCTCTTAAATATTCCGCCAGATATAACTCCGCCATACCTCCCTGTGCGATGCGCCGTATGAGCCGGTAGGGGCCCACTTTTTCCATATTATTGAAAGCCTGCATCTCCTTTAAACGCCTGGTTTTCAAATACCGGTCCGTAACAAGTACTGCAATAAAAAATCCGGACAGGCAGAGTATCCATATGGCCAGAACAAAGCGGTCGTATTTTTTCATGGGTCCATCCAAAGCACCTGCATCCAGACCGAACATAATCTTGCCGATTTTGACATTTGAAAACAAAAGCTCTTTTGAAAATCCCACCACCGGGGTTCCTTCATACACAAACCGGTCCACTGCAATACCGTTCATGATGGCCGTTTCTTTCATATTTTCCGGTTCTGTATAGGTTTCACCAATAAGATCGGCATTGCTGTGGGCGATAACGGTATCATCATGATCCACAATGGCAGTAAAAACCGGCTGAATTTTTTTCTGCAGTTCTCCCACTGCTATATTCAGTGCCAGAACATCTTTTTCCAGCAATGGGGACCTGATCTTTTCTCCGGTATTTTCCGCTGCCAGAATCCCTTTTTCAAAAAACTCCTGACGAAATGCATTCTGGGTATTCCGGATGAAAAAATGCCCGGCCAGGGCGATCATCAAAAAAAGTATCAAATAAACTGACATGGGTTTCCAGTTTCGCAGAAACCATGAGTGCGTAATTATTTTTCGGGTCAGGCCCGGATTTGAAACGGTTGTCAACTGCTTGGCCCATGTGATGACCGGACTTTTTTTCTCACTCAAAGACATCTGTCTTCTCCATATCAGCCTGCCTTTATACTCCAGGCCCAAGATGATTTATCAGGGTGATCCTTTTGCAATTATTGCGGCACTTTTTTCATTCAACCAGACAAGACAGTCCCAATATCGTGCCTTACCGAACAATAAAAAAATAATAATCAGTGTTATTATGGATAAATAAGCAAACATATACCGCAACCTGTCCAGATTTTCTGCTGCAAGGGAAATAAAAACTTCTCCCACCCGGGTATCGGAAAATGTTATCTCAGATGAAAAATTCATCACCTTCTGATTATTCAGTCCGGATATCCGCCAGTAACTGACATTTTCCATTGCACCGGATTTTTGTTTTTTCAGGGTGAGAAACTGATCCTGATCCGTATAGGCGATCAGTTTGTTTTTATGGTCAATAATAGAAGCGAACACCACGCCTGGTTTTGCCGTTATTTCTTCAAGGAATCTGCCCAGCAGTTCAAAATTTTTTTCCAGAAGCGGCAGACCGGATTGGCTGGAAACATCTTTTGAAATAGCCACTCCGGTTAAAATCAACTGCCGGGTATGGTTGTTTTCCCGCATATGGATGAGACCGTATAACATCAGGCAAACAACAAACCATACTGCCAGACTCATCAAAAATCTTTTTCCTGTATACATGGTTTCGCTTTTCTGTTTATTCGCCATGCAGTTGTCACCCTCCTTTTGAAAGCCTTGACCATGATACAGAAAACATCTGACCCGCCGATATCCGCCTGTATGGAAAAAATGGTGGGCAATTAAATTTCACCTATATAAAAAAAGGGTTGATGTCAAGCGCAGAATATATAATTATATCAACAATCCGGTTACTGGCTGTAATATCAGATACAGGTACGCCATGAATCCTATAACGAAAGCCCCTGTTCTCTGCGGCATAATCTTCATCATCCTCTTTACATCATGCATTGCCCCGGCACCTTTGCCCCTTCAGGTTCAACCGCAATCTGTGGTGTATAAATCCAATGAATATGCGGTCTGCCGGCTTGACAAAAACACATCTCCGTCTGATCTTGCCCGCCTCCATCTCAAGAATGAAAAACTGGCCTGGAAAATTGAAGATGCTAATGAAACAGGTACGTTCCATGAAAATTCCATGGTTGTCATTCCCTTGAAAGAAAAAAACCGCGGCGGCCTTTTTGAAAACGGATACCAGCGCATACCCATTCTTTGCTATCACCGGTTCGATGTTGGTGAAAAATCAAGCATGAATACCCCGCCCCGCATATTCGATCAACAGATGAATTATCTCAGGGAGAATGGTTATCGGGTAATATCCGCTGAAGACCTCTTGGGGTTTCTAACGTATGCGCGGCAGATTCCCAAAAAATCGGTTCTTATCACCATTGATGACGGATATAAATCTGCATACCAGACTGCGTGGCCAATATTGAAAAAATACGGATTTACCGCAACCCTGTTTGTGTACACCAGTTATGTGGGCATATCCCCCAAAGCCATCACATGGGATGAATTAAGAAGACTTAAAGCCAACGGGTTTACCATAGGATCCCACTCGGTATACCACAGTGACCTGACAAACCGAAAAGACCAGGAAACAGAAGAAGCGTTTCAAAGGCGGTTGGAAAAAGAAATTTTTCAATCCAAAAAAATCATTGACCGGCAACTGGGGCAGGACACATTTTTTTTTGCATTCCCCTACGGAAAGTATAATACACAGATTTTGCAGATGACGGCATCTGCCGGGTATAAAATGGCGGTCACAGTGGATCGGGGCAGCAACCCTTTTTTTACAAACCCCCTTGCATTGAAAAGGGATATGGTATTAAAAAGAGATTTAGATTCTTTTATTTCTAAACTGAAAACATTTACCCGAATGTCTTTACGATAAACAGGGGGGAACCGCATATGTACAGATATATAGCAATCTTGTTGGCAGCAGTTCTGGCAGGTATGGGATGCGTGGCATCCGACCCGTCCCAAAAGGTCCGGGTATCTGATCAAAAAACGGCGGAACAGCAGCTGGTGCAAGAGCATATTGCCAAAGGCCGATCCTTTGAAGAACAGAAGTCCTATTCCAGTGCCCTTGAGCAGTATGAGCTGGCACTGGCCATTGATCCAACAAACCAAACTGCGGCCCGTCATAAAAAAACCGTCCGCCAAACCCTGCTCAAAAGGGCAGAGGAATATTACCAGCAGGGGCTGATGCTGGATGAAAAGGGAAAATACAGTGCAGCAAAAAAAGCCTATTTAAGTGCACTTCAGAACTGGCCGGACCATACCCGGGCCAGAGAAAAACTGCTGCCGGAAGGAATAAGAGAGGAAAACACCCCTTATATTACCCATACCCTGTCCTATGGAGAAAGTGTCTCCAAACTGGGACTGATCTTTTACGGGGATCTGATGACATACCCGGTTATCGGCAAATTCAACAACCTGGAAGATGTCACCAGGGTCCGGGTGGGGAAAGAATTGAAAATCCCTGTTATTTCAGGGACAACCCTTTCCGATCTCCAGCAGCGCCAGACCGACTATTTAGCTTCCCGGAAAGCAGAAACAGCCGGTATGGAAAAATTGTCGGGGCAACAGAGTGAACCCCTCTCAACCGCAGCTGTGAACGGGTCTTCCGATCCTCCCCCACCGGAGCTGCCTTCACCAGAGTCTCCTGAAACCGAATCCCCTGAAATTGCGTCCCCTGAAACCGATTCTCCTGACACAGAGCTTTCCACACCGGAGGCGGACATATCTGATCTTTCCCGGGAGCCTTCTGTGGAAAAGGACCTGACAGCATCCATTGAAACCGAAGTATACGGCGAAAAAAAGCCGGACAAAAATATCGTGGATTCAGACATGTATGATCAGGCAATGGTCTTGTTCAACCAGAAGAAATATGACCAGGCGATACCACTGTTTGAAGATCTCAAAAAAGCGGCTCCTGAAAATGGCCGCTTTAACCAGTTTCTGTTTGATTCCCATTTTCAACTGGGTCTGATTCAGTTTGATTCCGATCAATTCCTGCGGGCAAAAGCCAGTTTTGAATCGGCCCTGTCCTATGATGCTTCCTGTCAGATGTGTCCCGGGTATATTGAAAAATGTGAATCAACCTACAAGGAAAAACACTATAATCTGGGCATCCACTATTTTGGAAAAGAGCAGCTGGAAAATGCCATTGATGAATGGAAACGGGTTTCCGAACTGGATCCTGATTACAAAGATGTGGCTTCAAATCTAAAAAAAGCACAGTTGCTGCAGGAACGCCTTGAAAGTATCAAAAAGAGTACGGCCCAATGACAATGAAACCTTTGCCCATAATTGTCCAGCTGATCCACATTCACGGTCCCATGAAAGGAGAAATCCAGGAGTTCGACCGCAAGGAAATCCTTATCGGCCGGCACCCATCCTGTGACCTTCAATTCCCGAAAGACCTGGCTGTCATTTCCAGAAAACACGCGGTCATTGTCCGGGAAGGCAACCGGTTTAAAATTGTCGATACCAGCACCAACGGTACCTTTGTCAACGGCAGCAGGATAAATGAAACATGGCTGAAAAACGGAGATGTGATTTTTTTTACCCAGGGCGGCCCAAAGGTCAGCTTTCTCACCCGGGAAGGGGAGTCTGTCCAAGCAGCTGCTGCCCCTTTGACTGTGGAGCAACCGCAGCAATATGACGACGCTGTTGCCGAAAAACAACCACCGCCGCCGCCTTTGAAACCCCAGGCGCCGCCTCGGTCAACTGCCCCTCCCCAGACATCTCCCAGAGTGGAAATCACCCGGGTCCCCCTGGTCATCCAGTATGGACCTGTGTTGAAATCATTTACCGAACTGCCCATTACCATCGGCACCCAGGCGGATTGCGATCTGGTTCTTGATCACACCTCACTGTCCCCGAGACATGCCCGGATTTTTTTCAGCCAGGGAGGATACATGGTAAAAGACCTTACCGGCAGCAGCCGGATGCAGATAAACAACCGGCAGATCACAGCCGCGTCACCATTGAATCCCGGTGACCGGCTTTTTCTGACAGAATCCGGTCCCGCCTTCCAGTTCATGGAGGGCGGACGTATGGCTGAAATACACCTGGCTCCAACGGAGGACACTCCTCCAATGGATAACCACAATACCCCGGAGGAATCTGCGCCAATGGAAAAAAAATCAGGGTCTTTGTTAAAAAAGCTTTTCAATCGGACAACATGAAGTCCGGCAGACCCTTTTTGCGTTTTTTTTATATGAGTTGACAACAAGGGGCATCCTGTTCTATAGAAAATTTATAGTGACACGGATACTATGCTCCTGCGGATTTATATTTGGCGACTGGAAGAGAAATTGTTCCACCATAATCGGTTGCAGGGATAACCATGTAACCGAAGGTCCGGAGTTATGCCCAGAAAGCTTGATGCAAAGCCACTTGAGTCACAAATTCAGACTGATTTTAATCATCAGGTGACCTGCAAGGTCATCTGTCAATTTAAATGTATGATCTATTAGGAAGTGATATCTGTGGTTCCTTTTGACGTTGATGCACTGTTAAATGACATTTCTACCGATGCCCCCTGCGGAGAGGATATTTCTTACGATATCGAATTTCTGGAACTCGAGCGGCTGGCCCAGGGCACAGAAGAGACCCAGGTTGGGGATCATATTCAAGAACATGAAGAGCCGGATTGGGAAAAGGTAACAAACCTGAGTTTGAAACTGCTTGAGCGCAGTCGGGATCTCAGGCTGATACTCTATTTGACTGTCTCAAAACTTTGTCTGGAAGGGTTGCCGGGATTTCATGATGGCCTCTCACTGCTACGGGGTGTTGTGGAACGTTACTGGGATCATCTGTTTCCCCAATTGGATCCAGAGGATGACAATGATCCCATGGAACGAATAAACATCATCGCATCGCTTTCTCCGCCTCCTTCGGTGATGAGCGACCAGGATACCATGAAATTCATTTCCCGGTTAATGGATTTGCCGCTTTGCAGACCCAACGACACCCGTCTGCCTCATCCCAGTCTGAAGCACTTTCTTGTAGCATCGGGAGAGATATCCGTATCTGAGAACAATGCAAAAGACTTTCCCACCCAACCGCTCATCGACGCAGCGTTCGAACAGACAGATGTGGACGAATTGCACGCCACAGATCTAATACTGCGCGGATGCATCGACCATCTCCAGTCACTGGATCATCTCCTGGTTGAACAGGTGGGAGCCGCGATGGCACCCAATTTCAACAGACTTGAGCAGCTGTTGAAACAGATGCAAACGAAAACCGGTATGTACTTAGATCGCAGAGGCTATGCAGGGAAGGCCTCATTGCTCAAACACACCCAGGACAAAATCAAAACCTATTTCAGCGGCAGACAAACCCCTTCAGAGCAATCTTTGACGGACATCAAAAAAATGGAAAATTCCGAGAATGCGCCTTTGAATCAATCATTGTCCGGGCAGATCACATCAAATGAGGACATACACAAAGCATTGGACATGATCATTGTCTATTACGAGCAGAACGAACCTTCCAGCCCGGTGCCTTTGCTTCTGAAGCGGGCCAAACGTCTTGTGGGCAGATCGTTTGTGGATATCATTCGCAACATTTCTCCGGATGCAATGACCCAGGTGCAAATGGTCAGCGGTGAAGAAGAACCTAACGACACGTAAAAAACAGGGAGAAGACATCATGGCAAAAGGAAAAGCAAGCAGTCAAAAATTTATTGCGCGCAACAGGGCGCCGCGGGTCCAGATAGAATATGATCTGGAAACCTATGGCGCGGAACAGAAAATAAATCTGCCATTTGTCATGGGGGTCATGGCGGATTTGTCCGGCAAACCGGAAGAAGCGCTCCCGGCTTTAGGGGACCGGAAATTTCTGGAAATCGATGTGGACAATTTCGATGAACGCATGAAATCGGCCAAGCCCAGGGTCGCCTTTCAGGTTCCCAACACCTTGACCGGGGAAGGCAATCTCAGCATCGATTTGACCTTTGAAAGTATGGATGACTTTTCACCGGCTGCAATAGCCCAAAAAGTGGATTCCCTGAACAGACTTCTTAACGCCCGGACACAACTGGCAAACCTGCTCACCTATATGGACGGCAAGGGAGGCGCTGAAGAACTTGTTGCCAGGCTGCTGAACGATCCGGCACTTATGCAGGCCCTGTCGTCAGCACCCAGACCGGATGAAACATCTGAAAAAAGCCAAGGGGAGGGTTGATCATGGCAGATGAAAGCAAAGTCGCCGCAACTGAAGCGGCAGAAGCCCAATCCATTGAAATGAACGAATTTGAAGGCCTCCTCCAGAAGGAGTTCAAACCCAAGACGGATAGAGCCCGGGAGGCGGTACAGGCTGCTGTCCAGGAGCTGGCAGGCCAGGCCTTGCAAAAAACAGCACTGATTTCCGACGATGCTGTCAGAACCATTGAAACGATCATTGCGGAAATCGATAAAAAACTGACTGAGCAGATCAATTTAATCATGCACCATCCGGATTTTCAGCAGTTGGAAGGCACATGGCGCGGATTATCCTACCTGGTCAACAATACGGAAACCGATGAAATGCTCAAAATCCGGGTATTGAACCTGAGCAAAAAAGACCTGGGGAAAACCATCAAAAAATTCAAGGGAACTGCCTGGGACCAGAGTCCGTTATTCAAAAAGATGTACGAAGATGAATTTGGCACACCGGGAGGAGAACCCTATGGTTGCCTGGTGGGTGACTATTACTTTGATCATACCCCTCAGAATGTACAGATTCTGGAAGGTATGGCCAAGATTGCGTCCGCAGCCCACGCACCCTTTATCGCCGCAGCAGAGCCGGGGCTGATGAACATGGACTCCTGGCAGGAGCTGGGCAATCCAAGGGATTTGACCAAAATTATGCAGACTGCGGAGTATGCCCCCTGGCGCTCTCTTCGTGATTCAGATGATGCCCGGTATATCGGCCTGACAATGCCACGGTTTCTGTCCCGCCTGCCCTACGGCGCCAAAACTGATCCAGTGGAGGAGTTTGATTTTGAAGAGGACACCGAAGGGGCTGATCATTCTAAATACTGCTGGGCCAATTCCGCCTTTGCCATGGGGGTCAACGTCAACCGGGCCTTCAAGCTTTACGGCTGGTGTTCCCGGATACGGGGTGCCGAAAGCGGCGGTATGGTGGAGGGATTGCCAACCCACACCTTCCCCACCGATGACGGCGGCGTAGACATGAAATGCCCCACCGAAATCGCCATCACCGACCGCAGGGAAGCGGAACTGGCCAAAAACGGTCTGATTCCACTGTCTCACTGGAAAAATACCGACTATGCCGTATTCGTGGGGGCCCAATCTTTGCATAAGCCCGCAGAATATGATGATCCGGATGCCACAGCCAATGCATACCTGGGCGCCCGGCTGCCCTATCTGTTTGCCACATGCCGCTTTGCCCACTATCTCAAGTGTATTGTACGGGATAAAGTGGGTTCTTTCATGGAACGGAGCGACATGGAACGCTGGCTGAACAACTGGATCACCCAGTATGTCACCACGGATCCAACCGCTTCCGAAGAGGTGAAAGCCAGGTACCCGTTATCCGCAGCAGAAGTTCTGGTCGAAGACATCGAGGGCAATCCGGGATACTACAGCGCCAAATTTTTCCTGCGGCCCCATTATCAGCTGGAAGGCCTGACAGTATCTTTAAGACTGGTTTCCAAACTGCCGTCGGCCAAGGGGGGGGCATAACCTGATGGATAAAACCCCTCCCAGAATTGTTAACGCCCGGTTAAACGGAAAGGTGAAAAACGATGGATGCTGAGGCCTGTCTGCAATCCGGCGACCTTGAAAAAGCGCTGGCTGACCTCAAAGAGGAGATTCGTAAACATCCGGAAAAAGGTGAACTGCGGATATTTCTGTTTCAGCTGCTCAGTGTCATGGGTCAGTGGGAAAGGGCCATGACCCAGCTCAACATAGCAGCTGAGCTGGATGCCGATGCCCTTCTGATGGCGCAGGTCTACCGACCTGCATTAAATTGTGAACTGCTGCGCAAGGCTGTTTTTCAAGGCAGCCGCACCCCGTTATCGTTTGGTGAACCCCTGCCCTGGATGGCATGGCTCATGCAGATCCCGGCTCTGCTGGCAGCCGGAAACTCCAAAGCTGCAGCTGACCTGCGGGATCAGGCATATGATGCGGCACCTGCCGTATCCGGCCGGATTGACGGCCAGGCGTTCACCTGGATTGCCGACACTGACGAGCGGCTGGGTCCCCTCCTTGAAGCGGTCATCAATGGCAAGTATTACTGGATACCCTTTGAACGGATTCGAAATATACAGATCGACAAACCAGTCCATCTTCGCGATGTGGTATGGGTGACGGCGACCTTCACATGGACCAACGAAGGCCAGGCGGCAGGTTTGATTCCGGGCCGGTATCCGGGTTCGGAAAAAGAGGAGGACAGTGGTTTTCGGCTGGGCCGGAAAACAGCATGGCAGGATTCCGGAAACAACTTTTTTGTCGGTTTGGGGCAGCGCATGCTGGCAACGGATCAAGGAGAATATCCTTTGCTGGATATCCGGGATATGGTTTTCAACCAATTGGTAAGCATCCCAAAGGAGAACCTGCCCCATGGCTGAATTGACGCCTTCTGAAAAATTACAGCCCTGCCTGCTGGACAGGTTGACCGATAATGAGCCGAAAAAAAAAATGGAAAGCCGCAACCAGCGGGTGATGAGCCTGCAAAAATTCCGGGAGGCTGTTCTGCGTGATCTGCTGTGGCTGCTGAACACCCATGCAAACAGTGAACAAAGCGGTTTTGACCGGTTTGAAGAGATCCCGTCATCAGTATTGAATTTCGGCGTTCAGAACGTTGCGGGCATGACAGCTTTCAGTCTGCACACCGATGACCTGCAGTTCCATTTGACCGAGGCACTTCAGCACTTTGAACCACGTATCATTCCGGACACCGTTTCCATCAGTGCGGCAGCGGATCCGGAAGAAATGCGCCATGGCCGCTCCCTGAGCTTTGAAATCCGCGGGGTGTTATGGACCCAGCCCATTCCTGAATCACTGTTCATCAAAACCGAACTGGACCTTGAAACCGGCAAGTCCCGGCTGAATTGGGGAAGCAGTGGATAGGCGGTTGTTGAGATATTATAATGAAGAACTGCGGCACTTGCGGACGACGGCAGGTGATTTTGCCAGGGAATTCCCCAAAATTGCCGGCAGGCTGTCTTTGGATGAATTCACATGCAGTGATCCCTATGTGGAACGGCTGCTGGAAGGATTCGCATTTCTGGCTGCACGTGTCCAGCTGAAACTGGATGCCGAGTTCCCCCAGTTTACCCAGGCGATACTGGAAACAGTGTATCCCCACTACCTGTCACCGACTCCCTCCATGGGGGTTGTGGAATTCGCTTTTGACACGGCAAGAAGCGGCATTTCAAATGGATTCGGGATTGAACGGGGGACGGTTCTGCGGTCGGTGATCGGCACAGACGAACGCACTGCCTGCGAGTATCGGACCGGTCACCCTGTTATGCTGTGGCCGATCCAAATCGCACAAGCCGATTATATCGCACGGGATTTAAGGCTTTTGAAACCGCCCCCTTCAGCGGCGGCCGCCAGAGCAGGAATTCGCATCCGCCTTGAAATCCCTGCAGATATGGACTTTTCCAGCCTTGATCTTGATGCATTGACCTTTTTTATCCGGGGCTCTGAAGCGTTTCCAATGAAAATTTACGAACAGATCTTTGCCCACGGGAAAAACCTCCTGGTCCAGCCGGTGGAAAGCCCTTTTGCCTGGCAGCATGTGCTGCCTTCGGCAAATATCGAACCGGTTGGATTTATGGATGATGAGGCCCTGCTCCCTGTTGTGGCCCGGTCTTTCAGGGGATACCGGCTACTCCAGGAGTATTTTGCCTTTCCCCAGCGGTTTTTGTTTTTCCGCATCAGCGGCCTGCAGCCCTGCATCAAACAGTGCCAGGGCCACCTGATGGATCTGGTTATTCTTCTGGACCAGGAGGATTTGACCCTGGAAAAACGGATCGATGCCGACAATTTTGCGCTGCACTGCACACCGGTTATCAACCTGTTTCCCAAACGGGCCGATATCATCCATTTGTCCGACAAATTCACTGAATTTCATGTGGTTCCCAGCCGGACCCGGCCCATGGATTATGAGGTCTATCAGGTGACCGGGGTGACTGGGTACGGGGTGCGCGCCGATGAAAAACAAAGTTTTTCCCCTTTTTATTCAGCTGGGGATGTGGCGGAAAACAGTGGTTCCGGCGCATATTTCACGGTGAACCGCACCCCACGAATGATGTCGAGCAGGGAAAAACAACGGGGCCGCCGATCCAGTTACGGCGGCAGCGAGGTGTTTTTATCCATTGTCGACTCGGCGGCCGCACCCTACCGATCCGATCTCCGGCAGCTGGCGGTTGAAACCCTCTGCACCAACCGGGATCTTCCCATCCAGATGGGTGTGGGCCGGGGCAAAACAGACTTCCACCTGGACATCGCTTCACCGGTGACCTCCATACGATGCCTGGTGGGTCCCACAGCACCCCGGCCCTCCCGGGCCGAAGGGGAAACCAGCTGGCGCATTATCAATCATCTGAGTCTCAATTATCTATCACTGGTGGAGGGCCGGGATCGAAAAGGATCGGCTGCAATCCGTGATCTGTTCAGGCTGTATTGTGATGCCCGGGGCACCCAGTCCGAAAAAATAGTGGAAGGGCTGATAGAAGTAAACAGCCGACCCGTGATGCGCCGGATCAGTGAACACGGCAGAATTGCATTTGTCCGGGGGATCGAGGTGACACTTGAGTTTGATGAAGCCGCTTTCGAAGGTACCGGCGTGTTTCTTCTGGGGGCTGTGATGAATATTTTTCTGTCCAAATATGTGTCTATCAACTCTTTTACGGAAACGGTGATCACAACCCGAAACCGTGGAGAAATAATGCGATGGCCGGCAAATCCGGGGACCAGACATACGCTTTGAAACTGACGTTTCTTGAAAATCCGGCTGGACTCAGTTTTTTTCAGGCAGCCCGGCGGGTGGAATGTCTTTTTAAGGATAGCCCGCGCATCGGGCATGCCCTCCGCTCTGGGGACGAAGCGGTTCAATTCTGCCAGGAGCCCTCTCTGGCTTTTGCACCTGCAACGCTTCAGCGCTATATGCGGCCCACGGAAACCAGCAGGCCGCGTCTTGTGGTCAATTTTATGGGACTGCTCGGGCCCCAGGGCCCCATGCCTCTCCACATCACCGATTATGTTCACGACCGGGAACTCAATCATGACGACCCGACACTGGCCCGGTTTCTGGATATTTTCAACCACCGCATGATCAGCCTGTTTTACCGGGCCTGGGCATGTAACCAACAAACCGTAAGCTATGACCGCCCTGAAGAAGACCGCTTTGCCGTTTACATCGGAAGTTTGATCGGGATCGGAACAGAACCTTTTTGCCGCCGGGACAATGTCCCTGACCGGGCAAAACTGCATTATTCAGGACTTCTGGTCTGCCAGAACCGCCATGCAGAGGGGCTGCGCGCCATTTTGTCGGAATATTTCGGCATTGAAACCGTTATTGAGGAATTTGTCGGTCAGTTGATCCTGATCCCTGAAACCTGCCGGTGCCGCCTGGGCGGGTCAGCCGATACTGGAACACTGGGCGTCAATACAATCGTGGGGTCCCGGGTGTGGGATTTCCAGCAGAAATTCAGAATTATAATGGGACCCATGACCCTGGAAAAGTATGAACAGATGCTGCCGGGAGGAAAGCGGTTTTCAATCCTCAAGGACTGGGTGAGAAATTATGCGGGAGACCATTTGTGCTGGGAACTTCAGCTCATTTTGAAAGCTGCAGAGGTACCGGTGATACGCCTGGGTGAATCCGGATCCCTGGGATGGACCACCTGGCTTCAGAGCAGCCCGTTTAAAAAGGATGTCAGAGATCTCAAACTTCAGTCAGAGGCGGCGTAAAACCAAAAAACGGTACCCGTTTATCTTCAAGCGGCCCGTTTTGGTATTTCAGAAATGCAATTTTAGGGGTTGTGACCTGAAAGGAAGGGATGCATAATGGCAGAAATCAGTCGTACCGCGTTGTTCGGAAAGCTCAACAGTCTGGCCTATAAATCCGTGGAAAGTGCCACCGTATTCTGCAAAATGCGGGGAAATCCCTATGTCGAGCTGGTGCACTGGCTGAACATGGTTCTGCAGCTGCAGAATTCAGACCTTCACTGTATCGTCACCCATTATGATCTCAATCCCTCCCGGCTGGCCTCCGATATCACTGCTTCTCTGGACAGCCTGCCCCGCGGGGCCACCGCTATCTCCGACTTTTCACCCCACCTGGAAGAGGCCGTGGAAAGGGCCTGGGTTTACAGCACCCTGCTGTTTGGTGAGTCCCAGGTGCGGACCGGCCATATTATCATTGCCCTGTTAAAGGCACCGGGATTAAAAGCGATTTTGCCGGGCATATCTGCTGAATGCAAAAAAATCAAAAAGGAAGACCTGTCGGACCGGTTTTCATCCATTGTCAGCGGTTCGCCGGAGGATGCCTTGCACGCCCAGGACGGGACCCGGGTGGGGGGCGGTGCTGTCCCGGGTGAGGCAAGCGATGCAGTGGCTCCGGCAGTTATGGGCAGACAGGAAGCCCTTGCCCGGTTTTCCGTGGATCTGACGGAAACCGCCCGGAACGGATCACTGGATCCGATTCTGGGACGTGACAAGGAGATCCGCCAGATTATCGATATACTCATGCGCCGACGCCAGAACAATCCCATTTTGACAGGAGAAGCAGGTGTGGGAAAGACAGCGGTTGTGGAAGGATTTGCCCAGCGCATCGTGTCCGGAGACGTCCCGCCGCCCCTGAGGGATGTCTCGGTGCGCACCCTGGATCTTGGACTGCTTCAGGCCGGTGCCAGTATGAAAGGAGAGTTTGAAAACCGCCTGCGCCAGGTCATTGAAGAGGTCCAGGCTTCCCCCGAACCCATCATTCTCTTTATCGATGAGGCCCATACCCTTATCGGGGCCGGGGGTGCCGCCGGATCAGGAGATGCGGCAAACCTGCTCAAACCGGCCCTTGCCCGGGGAACCCTGCGGACCATTGCGGCAACCACATGGGCTGAGTACAAAAAATATTTTGAAAAAGATGCAGCCCTTACCCGGCGATTCCAGGTGGTAAAGATCGATGAGCCGTCTGAAGATCAGGCGGTTGTCATGATGCGGGGACTGGCAGGTGTCAGCGAAAAACATCACCGGGTCCAGATACTCGATGAGGCGCTGGTGGCTGCGGTTCAGCTGTCCCATCGGTATATTCCCGCCCGACAGCTGCCCGACAAAGCGGTCAGCCTGCTGGACACCGCCTGTGCCCGGGTGGCGGTCAGCCTGCATGCCACACCCCCTGCTGTTGAAGCATGCCAACGCCGCATCTCTGCCCTGGAAACGGAACATGAGATTCTGACCCGTGAAGAAACCGTGGGATGGAACCGCAAGGAACGGCAGGATGCAATAACCGCACAACTGACCTGTGAACGCGAAACCCTCAAAGAAATTGAAGAGGGATGGCAGAAGGAAAAAAAACTGGTGGACAGGATTCTGGAACTGAGAAGTGCCCTGCGGGCCGGCACTGCCGACACCATTGATGAAAAAGTTGACAAAAATGCTGTTTCAGAGACTGCAATCAAAATCGGCCCGAAAAAAAATCAGCCCTTGCCTTTAGAAAACGGAAGTGATAGCCTGAATTTGAAGGAACGTGAATCCATGAAAGCAGAACTGCAGGGCTTGATGAACCAGCTTGACGGTATTCAGGGAGAAATGCCCTTGATTCTCCCCAGTGTGGATGAGCAGGCGGTCGCTGCCGTGGTCGCCGACTGGACCGGTGTACCGGTGGGCCGCATGGTCAAAAATGAGATCGCAGCGGTGATGCACCTGGCCGACACACTTGAAGAACGGGTGATCGGACAGCGGCATGCCCTGGATTCCATCAGCATGCGGATTCAGACCTCCCGGGCAGGACTGGAAAACCCGCGCCGTCCCATAGGGGTGTTTCTGCTGGTGGGCCCCAGCGGCGTGGGCAAGACCGAATCCGCACTGGCCCTGGCCGAAGCCCTTTACGGTGGAGAACAGAATGTAATCACCATCAACATGAGCGAATTTCAGGAGGCCCATACGGTTTCCACTCTGAAAGGGGCCCCTCCCGGATATGTGGGATACGGAGAGGGCGGGGTGCTGACCGAGGCGGTGCGCAGGCGGCCTTACAGTATCGTCCTCCTGGATGAGGTGGAAAAGGCCCACAGGGATGTGCATGAAATCTTTTTCCAGGTTTTTGACAAAGGCAGAATGGAGGACGGCGAGGGCCGGATGATCGACTTCAAGAATACCATTATTCTGCTCACCAGCAATGTGGGATCCGACCTGATAATGAATCTGTGCCGGGATCCGGAACTGATGCCCGGTCCCGATGGTATGGCCAAAGCGTTGCGGGAGTCTCTGCTCAAGGCATTTCCTGCAGCTTTTCTGGGACGGCTGACCGTGGTACCGTTTTATCCACTGGCAGACGAAGTACTGGAGCAGATCATCCGCCTGCAGCTGGGAAGAATTGCAAACCGCATCCAGGCGAATCACCAGATTCCGTTCACCTTTGATGACGAAGTGGTGGGATTGATACAAAGCCGCTGTACCGAGGTGGAAAGTGGTGCCAGAATGGTGGATGCCATTTTATCCCACACACTGCTGCCTGAAATCAGCAGTGAACTGCTGTCACGCATGATGGAGGGAAAACCATTGGAGCGAATTCACGTTGGTATTCAAAGCAATAACTTTCACTATGCTTTTTCCTGAAAAACAAACGGCCGTCAAAAGCAGTGGCTTGTATGGCCGGTTTATAACAACAACATTTATTTGAGGAGGGAACCATGGCGGCTTACATTAAATTTGACGGTGTTGACGGTGAGGCACAGGACGCAAGCCATAAGAACTGGAGCGACATCCTTTCTTTCCAGCAGGGGGTTCATCAGCCGGGAAGCGCTGCAACAGGTGCGACACGACGTCGCGGGGATGTGATTCTTGATGACATCCATGTTACCAAAGAACTGGACAAGGCCAGCCCCAAGATTGCCGAATCCGTGTGCAAGGGCAAAGTCTTTCCCAAGGTTGAAATCCATTTGACGGCGTCATACACGGATGCGGGTCGTGTGACCTATTATAAATATGACCTGAAAAATGTTCTGGTGACAGCTTATAACATCGCCGGCAGTGGTCAGTCCGAAGATGTACCGACAGAGGACTTTTCCCTGAACTTTGAAGAAATCAAAGTCACTTATACTGAAGCCGATAACCAGGGTAAAAGCAAGGGTAATGTTGAATATCAGTGGAAAGTGGAGCAAGGGGAGTAAGACAAAGCCTGTATTGGTGTATTCATGAATTTACAGGTGACATCACAGGAACTGTTTCACAAACCCGATTAACGGGAGAAATAATAATTTAAGGCTGTTCCGGAACAATCCGGCTGCCTGCTATTTGTGCGGGGCTTTTGAAGCCCCGCACTCCCCGGTTTCTGGGTTGAATCTGAATGAAGGGGGCTGTTATGCCGCAAGCTGCTACACAGGCTACCCGGCACATTGCCATAGAAACGCCTTTGGGTGAAGACGTTCTGTTGCTGCAGAGTTTTTCCGGGCATGAAGAACTCAGCCGGTTGTTTGAATTTGATCTCGATTTGTTGAGCGAGAATTATGAAATCAATTTTGACGACATTATTGGACAGAATGTCACCATCCGCATGGATCTTATGGAAGGCGGAACCCGATACTGGAACGGTTTCATCAACCGGTTTGTCCAGGGGGTGTCCACCAGCGTCCAGTTCGCCCAGTACCGGGCGACCATGGTGCCGTGGCTGTGGTTTTTGACCCAGACCTCGGATTGCCGCATTTTTCAGGAAAAAACAGTGCCGGAGATCATAAGACAGGTGTTCGATGAACATGGGTTCAGTGACATCGAAGACCGACTTTCCGGCGGTTACCGTACCTGGAACTACTGCGTACAGTACCGGGAAACAGATTATAATTTCGTCAGCCGCCTCATGGAGCAGGAAGGTATTTACCATTATTTCCTTCATGAGCAGGAAAAATGCACCCTGGTCCTCTGTGATTCCCTGAGCAGGCATGACCCGTTTGAAAACTACGGGTCAATCGATTTTGCCGCTGATACGAGGGGTTCAGCAATTTCAGAACGTATCACCGAGTGGACCATTGAAAAAAAAGTCCGGTCCGGAAAATTTGCCCATATGGATTATAACTTTGAAAAACCCGACACCTCTTTGATGAGCATTGAAGAGGATCAAAAACCCCACGAACGATCGGATTATGAAATCTATGATTACCCGGGTGAATATCTGGAAAAGGCGGATGGAGATCGATATGCCAGGATACGTTTGGAGGAACTTTCCTATCCCCATGAAATCTGCACCGGCCAGTCGGATGCCCGCGGTATTTGTACCGGGTATCTGTTTACACTGAACCGGCATACCCGCAGGGACCAGAACAGGGAATACCTGGTCATATCCACCGAATATCAGGCTGCAGCACAAAGCTATGAAACATCTGGAGGCAGTGACCAGCAATTTTACAGTTTTTTTTCCGCCATTCCCGGATCTGTTCAGTTCCGTCCGGAACGTGTTACCCCCAAACCCGTTATTCAAGGGAGCCAGACCGCCGTGATTGTCGGTCCTCCCAATGAAGAGATACATACAGATGAACACGGCCGGGTCAAAGTACAGTTTCACTGGGACCGGCAAGGCAGCCGGAACCAGAACAGTTCCTGCTGGATCAGGGTAAGCCAGATATGGGCCGGTGCCGGCTGGGGGGCGATGCACATTCCCCGCATCGGCCAGGAAGTGATTGTCAGTTTTATCGAAGGAGACCCGGACCGTCCGATTATTACCGGCCGTGTTTATCATGGCACCAATAACCCGCCGTATCCGCTGCCCGCTGAAAAGACAAAATCAACCATTAAAAGCATGTCCAGTCCGGACAGCGGCGGGGTGAACGAAATTCGGTTTGAAGACAAAGCCGGTGACGAACAGCTGTTCATTCATGCGGAAAAAGTTCTGGATCATCGGTCAAAAGGAAAAAGCCGTGAATATGTCGGCGGCAGCAGGCATATGATAGTAGCCGGAGATCAGTATGAAAAAATAGGTGGCGACAAACATCTGACCGTTAAAGGGGATCACAATGAAAAGGTCTCCGGCACCATATCCATACAAAGTGAATCCGGCGATATTTTGGAAAAGGCGGCAATGAATCATGCCGTCGATGCAGGAATGAACGTTCATATAAAAGGGGGCATGAAGGTCATTATTGAAGCCGGCATGCAGCTGTCTTTGAAAACAGCCGGCAGTTTTATCGATATAGGCCCGGCAGGTGTTTATATAACGGGACCTTTGGTGAACATCAACAGCGGCGGCGCTGCCGGCTCCGGCTCCGGATGCTCCCCTGAGTCGCCTAAAGAACCAGAAGAGGCTGATGTAACGTCCCCCGGTTCACTTTCGGACCTGCCTGGCACCACTCCCATTGAGATGGGGGTGATTCCCCAGGCAGCCGCTTTTCAGGAGGCTGCGGCGTCAGGAGTGCCTTTTTGCGATCTGTGACCGACATAACCGATGGGCCCGTGGGGCTCAGAAAAGAATAGAATCGCCAACGCCTTGATTATATGAGACAGGAATCTGTATGGCACACTTGGATCCGAATACAAACAAAATAAGCCGCACACTATGGGCGACAAAAAAGGGAACTGACAGCAATATATACGCTATCATTGATACGGCACGGGCGCCCCTTATCTATCCGAAACTGGCTGGATCGGCCAACCGAAAGGCCTGCCTGCTGATGGGTGAGCAGGCCCGAAAACTTGCTGCTGTCGCTCCCTATCTGGTGAAACTGGGAGAAAACGACCCATTGTCGCAATGGCTGTTCAACCAGGGATGGGGGAAAAGCTGGTACATATTTGCAGAATCAGACGCACCGTTTGTCCAGCTGCGGAACCATGTCCGTTCTTTTTACAGGGTGACGGATGATACGGGGAAACATCTTTTTTTCCGATATTTCGATCCGAGGGTGTTGCGTGTTTTTTTTCCTGCATGCGATCCGCAGCAGCTTTGTAATATGTTCGGGCCGGTGCAGCGCTATGTTCTGGAATCCGAAACCGGCAATGGTTTGACAGAGTATAAGGTTACGGATCAATTTAACCTTGTCCAGGACAATATGCAACTCTAATCAAGATCAGGAGTTTTAAACAATGGCAAAACAGGTGGTAATGGGGGCGATACTGCAGTGTTCATTCGGTGGTGGCCCGATGTCCCTTATTGTTTTGCCAACGAACCGCGTCTTTGTGAGAAATATGCCGGCGGCAAACATTATGGATCACCAGCCGTTTGTCAACATACCAAGTTTCGGCATGTGCAGTTCACCGCAAAACCCGGCTGTGGCAGCGGCTACGGCTGCAGCCAGCGGTGTACTGACACCAGTGGCATGCCTACCCGTGACAACAGCCCCGTGGGCACCTGGATCCCCGACTGTATTGATCGGTAATTTTCCGACCCTCAATGACACAAGTACATGTATATGTAGCTTTGGAGGCCGCATTTCCATTATCAACCCGGGGCAAATGACTATTGATATTCCATAAAAACCAACCATCTTCAGGAATATTTACCAATGCTAATTATTCGCAAAGAACAGATGACGATGTTACAGGAAAGGGAACGTCAGGGCTTCGTGGGACGTATGAAGGATTACCTGCAAAAAAATTTCCCGGATCAGACAGCGTCTCTGGGGGAAGCAGGGTTGCGCGAAGAGATTCACCATGGCATGGAGACAGCGGAACAATACCGGATGGCCAGCGAGCGTGAAGTGGCACGTTATATCGAGCTGATGTTTTACCTGGGGCGTGATTTCGATACCAGCCCGAAAACGCCGTGGGCGGCCCCGATTTTAAAGGACCGTTTCAGCAATGCCGCCAACCGGCTCAGACGGCTTTCCCGGGAGGCGGGCAAGCGCGGCCTGGTGACCTATCCGGTTACAAGTGACAGGAGGTAAACTGGTATGGCGATTTCAGATAATCTGTCAGGATTGGGAAACGGACTCGGGCAGCAAGCCTCCCGGGCGGTTTCCGGCACGGTTGACCAAGCCATGTCCCAGGGACAGCCATTCGCAGATCAGGCAGCAGCAACGGCACAGGAGGCCGCCAACCAGGCATCCCGGGCTGCAGGCGCAGCAGCCCAGGCTGCGAGCCAGGCCATGGGCGGTGCATCGCCTCTGGGCCAGCAGGTCCTGAACCAGGCCGAGGGTATTGCCGATACAGTGCGGGACGCCGCAGGCCGTACCCGGAATATGGCTGAGGAAGCAAGGGAACAGGGGCAGCAGGTTTTGGCCGATGCCATGACCCGGACATCGGATGCAGCAGATGAAGCGGCAACCCGCGCCTCTGAAGCCGTGGCCGCTGCTGATGAGGCGATTGCCGGCTCTGCCGGCGATCCGGGTCAGTCCCTCAATGACCTCTTCAGGGACAACCCCCTGGGAAGTCCCGTCCAGAGATGTCACCTGCCGGAAGGGTTGCCTGGGAATCTGCCGGATTCCGGAGCGCTGCAGAGTTTAACACAAGATGTTCTTTCCGAAAGTCAGACGCTGAGAAACAGATTGGGCGATACCGCGTCAGCACTCAGAGACGTTATGGAAGACGTCCGGTCAATGGCGGAGGATATCCTTGGATGTCTGAGCAATGCTGCTGAACAAACCCGGGCATCGGGTCAGGAGATGCTGGCCCGGGCATCGGGAGTCGCAGAACAGGCCCAGGATGCGGCATCCACTGCCCTGGAGCAGGGTCAGCAGGCCGTCAATCAGGCCCAGGTTCAAGCAGAACAGTTTGCAGCAGACGCACAAGCAGCGGCAGCCAGTGCGGCGCAGCAGACGGTTGAAACGGCCCAACCCATGATCGATCGTGCCCTTTCATCTGCTTCACAGGCCCAGCAAACCGCTGGGGCGGCCCAGCAAGCAATGGGCCAGGCATCACAGGATGTCAGCAATGCTCTGGGTGTGGCGAGACAGGCTGCAACCGATACCGTGGATTCGGCGGGTCAGGCGGCGACAGATTCTATGGATACGGCGAGTCAGGCGACAACCGATGCCTTGGATACGGCGAGTCAGGAAGCGGCCAATGCCATGGATTCTGCAAGCCAGACCGCTTCCGATGCCCTTGATAATGGCCGGCAGTTATCGAATGATCTTCAGGACCAGGCGGCCTCTGCCATGGATTCCACACAGCAAGGTGTATCGGGCGCTGCGCAGGCGGCCAACGATGCCATGGAGGGGCTGCAGGCATGCCTCGGTGCACTGCAGGAAGAAATCGGATCAGCGGTTGCCACTGCACAGCAGTTTGTGTCGGATGCCGCACATGCAGCGAATAACGGTGTGAACCGTGGGCAGGCGGCCGCCCGGGAGGCTGCGTCTCAGGTACGTGAGGCTGCGGGGCAGGCGCGAGAGCAGGCGGAGGATACTGCCCAACGTGCCCGGAATGCCGCCCAGGAGGCGGCCGGTCAGGCACAGCAGGCGGCACAGCAGGCCCGGGATGCGGCACAGGGAGCCGCCGGACAGGCACAGCAGACGGCGCAGCAAGCGATAGGTCAGACACAACAGGCAGTGCAGCCGGCGCAGGATGCTGCCCAGGGGGTCCTCAATGATCTGATACCTTGATCCCGAATTCTTTCCGAACGCCAAAACCTTCACCAAACTTGCGTGAAAAAAAAAGTACTGCAGAAAATATGGATATGATTACTTGATAGAAAACCCTTCAAATGAAAGGAATGCGCCATGTCAATCCAACAGGTCCGGGAACTCATAGATCTGGTCAAATTCAATATTCTGGGTCGACCATATCAATTTGCGGCATACTTTGCAGCGCACTGGGACAATTTCCTTGTCCCACATGTAAATCCACCGTTTGTCTCCAATTCCGGTGCAACCCGTCAACCTTGCTTTGACTCCCGCTTAACTGCACAAGAATTCTCCCAATTGAGGAGTTGGCAACGGACACCTCCCCCTGCCAATCTGAGAACCGATCAAATACTTTATCTCGAACGACAACGATGCAACCTTCAGGGTTTAGCTGAATATTGGGATGCCCAATTTGTTGAGGGCATCCCCGCCTATATCGGACCGATCAATACAGGATCCTCTTCTGGAGGTGCCGCTCTTGGTCACGGATTCACCACGAGTATGGAATTTCGGAAGTATCGTCATGTCATGACACGTCCGGGAGGATGCCCTCCCCCCCAGATTACCATAGCAGGAAACTTGCCGAGCCGGTACCGCCCGCTTCAGAGGGAAGTCTGGACAAGACACCGGGCACAACTCAGGCCATAATTGATCATGAAACCTCTTTTGACAGTACAATTCAAATTACCCGCAAATAATATCAAATAGATTGGTTGGACTGCACCTTGGTTGTCCCCTGAAACAGGTTGTCATGCCGGTTAATTATCAATCCGTCAAAGGATTTTTGATGAAAAACAAACTCAACCCGTCGGAACTTGCCGTGGCAAAATCTTATGATCGTACGCCATATGCTGGAAACCCATATTACTACACACATCCCGGTGTCTTGGCAGCCTATGGTGCTCTATGTGGTCTTTCCCCCTCCGATCCGGCGCAATGCCGGGTGCTTGAGCTGGGCTGCGGGGATGGAAACAACATTATACCCATGGCGTACGAATTTCCCAAAAGCTGCTTTTTGGGCATTGATCTGTCACCGGTTCAAATCGGAATCGGACTGAAAAGTATCGGTTCTCTTAATCTCAAAAACATCCAACTGCTTACCCGCAGCATCATGGACATACGCGAGGCCGACGGCAGGTTTGATTATATCATCGTCCACGGGGTTTATTCCTGGGTTCCGCCAGAGGTGAGAAAAAAGATCCTGGATATCTGCAGAAGCAATCTGTCGGATCAGGGCATCGCCTATATCAGCTACAATGTGCTGCCGGGCTGGCGGTTCAATCAGACCATGCGGGACATGTTCCTGTACCGCACCCGGCACATGAAAGCCCCCGGTCAAAAAGCGCAGGCAGCTATTGATCTGTGCAACACCATGCTTAAGGGAGCCGCCGATGGAAAATCCGTTCATGATATGCAACTGAGGTTTTTTGGAAAAACCCTCCGGGATTTTCCGAATGTGTCAAGTTATCTGCTTCATGAATACATGGAAACCCACAATACATCCTTTTATTTCCACCAGTTTGCCGGGGATTTGAAAAACCACGGACTGCAATATATTTGTGATGCAGACCAACCGGATTTCGAACTGGACAGCCTTCCGCCGGATACTGCAGCAGCATTTGAGGAAATATCTGAAAATGCCGTTGAAGTGGAACAATACATCGATTTTTTTAAAAACACCCGCTTCCGGCGCTCTTTGATCTGCCGCAAAGAATTGGATCTGAATTCAGACTACCGGATGGACCGGGTCCAGCACCTTTACGCCGCAACAGATGTGGTCCCGGTTCTGGATTCCCCGGATAGTCCGATTGAAGAAGCCGCTGCATTCAAAACATCTTCAGGACGGAAATTCAGTACCACAGACGCATCTGCCCGGATCGTTCTGCACCGGCTGAGCAGAATCAAACCATGTACCATCAGGGTGGATTCCCTGATCAAAACCATGCTGCAGCAGGATTATCCCCGGACAGGACAGGATTTTCAGAAACAGGCGGAAAAGATGGGGCATGTTGTCTATACCCTTTTTTTTAACGGTGTTCTGGAACTTCTCGGTGCCGGACGTCAATGCATCCCGGAGGCAGGGGATTTTCCCGCAGCATCCCGGATTTCCCGTTTCCAGGCCCCTACCCGCCGGGTGACCAACCTGTGCCACAGAACCATCCTCATGGATGATGACATGGCCTGTTTTGTCCTGGCCCGTCTTGACGGCACCCTGGATCGAAATTCCCTCTGCGACCTGATGACAGAGGCTGTTCAGACCGGACGGATACATATACCAAAACTGGATACCAGACACGGTGGAACGATTCGAGAATCAATGCAGCTTCAGCTGGCATCGATTCTTGAACAATTGCCCCGGTGCGGCGTGTTGATCAATCCGGACAGACACATCACGTTTTCATCTGAACTGCCTGAAGATCAGCAGAAATGATAGCAACCTGGCAAATGACCATAGTCCGCCGGAAGACGGACATATCGATTTTTGCAATGTGGCGGGTTGGCACAGTTCCGCGAATCGTTCGGCCTGGTGATTATATGGAACAGCCTCTCTGCCAGATTCACATGCCTATCGACCCCGGAATACGGCTCTGCGCATGTGGATGCAACTGTGCCCCGGCAGATCTTCTTTCCAGAGACCGTCCGGCAGGCCCTCTGATGCCGGCTGAAGAGATTTCACCCCCGCCTGCTTCAACGGCCAATGGAAGATAACGGTTGATTTCCGCCCCTAATACTTGAAATGCCAGGGTACTTCTCAAATCACGCTGCAATTGCGTATTACAAAGAAAATGGCCATTGGAGTTCAGGCATTGTGGTGACGCGTGGACGCTGCGACACATTCGTTCCGGCGTCACAATCAACCTGAAATAGGTTTCCACCTTGAACTCAAGTTCATTATAACTGCTGCCGTATCGCTGACCCTGGTAAGCCCGGTTTCGCAATAATAATTGGAACTTCTGTAAGCAGTTCGAGATGCGCCCGGGGCAAATTCCTTCAAGTGATGGAAGCGTTTTGGGGCAGACCAAACATCCTGCAAAAATCGCTGGTCCGCAAAGCACGTTGATATATGGCAATTACCGGTTTTTCCGGAAGACCGCCTATAAATACTGCTTTGGGCGGTTCGGTCCTGGTGGTGCCCCTCCCCTGATTCAAACTGTTTTCGAAACGGGCTTGATATTTTTCCAGGAAGACCGGCATCGGCAGTATCAGGTGGTCATCTGGCCCGTTTTTCAAAGACCAGGCCGCGAGACAGTCAGAAAAAATGGAGGTTTCATTCATGGTATTGTTTTCGGCCTCCGGGAACCTGACATCGGACAGCGCTGTTTCAAACTCCTTGAAGTGGTCATACCGTGCAGCGGTCATCTCTTCAAATGCCCGGAACACTTGCCCGAAACGGTCAAAAACTGCACGCCATTGTCTGTGCATATCTTTCATGAACACCTGACCTGTGATAAGCAGTGGATAAGTCCGCCCAAGACTGTCACTGCTGTCTTTGACAATCCCCACAATCAAGGTTTGTTTATGAGGGCCCCGTGTCCAGAACCGAAAGGAATGAATGCCTCTGTTTTTTTTGAAATCCGGCATGCCTGATTTCATTCCTGCATCCACCCAGGACGCCAACGCATTGGCCAGCGGCAGGGCCGAATTTACCCGGATATAATCTATAAAGGCCGGGTGCTTGCCACAGGCGGCGACATCCAGTTTCAACCGGCGCCTGTTCATTCCCAGCATGGGGCGATCTCCACTGGCGGCCTTCCCGGTGTGGCCCCCAGCAGCCCGATCACCTCCCGGCTGCCGGAAAATTCATACTTGACACTGATGGACCGGACCCCAAGACGGGTGAGACTGTCCTGATGCTCAGGAAAGTCAGCCGGGGTGAAACTCCGGCGCCCACCGGGAAAATCCTTGAGAAACCGGGGGAAGGAGTATGGACCGGTATATTTTTTGACCAGGGTCATGCTGCTGATTTTAATGGAAAAAAACACCTGGCAGTCAGACTGGGGAGACCAGGTGAACACTTTCTGGACCGGATAGTTCAAATTTTCCAGCATAACAGACCCCTCTGTGCAGACCAGTTCAAGCATTGTGGCATGGGGCTGAATCCGGGCCCCATCATTGGCACTGGTGGGAAGACCGCTGATCTTCACATTATATTGCGGTTTTACGGGCCTGGCCGCCCGCACCCCCCTGGCAAGAAATGTAAAAAAACCCGGTTCCAGAGCAACGCTTTTGTCATACACCCTGGCTGCATAATATCCCTGTTTCAGTCCGCGTTTCACAAAAGGGGCTGCCGGTCCCTCCAGAAAGCCTGTGACCAGCCCGTCCGATCCCATCAACAGGGCATTCATGTTCTGCGTACCCGCAGAATCATGTAAGCTTAACAGCACCTCCTGCTCCCATTTTTTCTGGAGCCGGCATGCGGTTTCTTTGAGGGCGAACGTATGGAAAAAAGCCATGGGGCCTGCCAGAATCTGCCAGATCTGTTGGCTTTTTTCATCCGGATATGCAAGAAGCTGCTGCAGCCTCTCAACCGCCTGTTGCGCTGTAAAGAAAGGGATGGTGCTGGTGGCCGGATCCTCCAAATAGATCTGTGTTGCAAAATCGAATGCTGCCTGCTGAGAGGAGACCAGCGGGGCCATCTGGACAAGGCTGTCCTGATACTTCATAAAGGCCTTGCCTGCCTGGAGCATCTCTGAGTCATCCAGCTGCAGTCTTGAAGCCCCTGGAATTTTGGATTTTACCCTGGCAACAGCGGTTCCTACAACACCGGCGGTTCCGTCATTTTTGACCCGCAGTGCCGCAGCCTGGTTATCGAGTGTTCTGATATCTCCAACCAGCTTGACCCACTCCGGCAGACGGCTCTGTCCGGAGAAGGGCTGCAGTTCCCGGGAAATGAGGTCCAGCAGGATGGAATACGGCCCTTTTTTCTGATGTATCCGTTCGGAAACCGCCTGCCATCCCTGCCGGGTTTTCAAATTTTTTCTTCCATTATCAAACCCGGTAATAAACACCAGCCAGGCTTCCAGATAAGCTGTTTCATACCAGGTATAAAAATTCTGTTTTTTCCCCGCCAGTATAAGTGGTTCAGCCAGTGCGGATTCCATATCAACAATAAAGCTGTCAATATTTTCCTTGCCATTGCGTGTAAAACCGGCGGCAACCATGACAGAGCCAGCATCATGTACGGATTTTCCCCAGAAATCGGCCAGGGTGTATCCAGGCATTTCCGAATCTGCATTGACCCGGGCCACCAGCCAGTTCAAAGTGTGTCCGTCAATGGAAACAATACGGGCCAGCCATTTCTGCAGATCATTCATTTTCCGGTTAATGGCCTGGGGATTTTCCTGCCAGTTCAGGTATTGCAGATACAGCTCGCCGATTTTGAACCGGACCTCGGCTGCGATATCATCCCGGATACCGGCGGCAGCGGCATCAAAGTCTGGCAGCCGCATATTCTCAATGTTTTGATCCAGGAGCCTGGCTTTCATCAGGTTGATCCGATATACCAGATGATTCACGTGCCGGACAAATACATCAACCTGGGTATCCTGATTGAAATAGCCCATGTTTTCCGCCATTTGTTTATCAAACGGTGAAAGTATCCGCTCTTCAACCAGAATACAAAATTTTTGTTTCAGTTCCGCTTCTACGGCAATGCTTTTGTTGAGACCCAGCCGTGGTATCCACCAGTTTTTATTGCTGCGTTCAATTTCCTGGATGGTTGCCTTGAACTGGTCCAGGGTGGTCATATCGGAAATCAGATCCCCCTGAAAAACCCTGGGGCCTGCAAACTGATCCGATGCAGTTTGAATGCTGTGCAGATTCTTCACAAATGAATAGCTTAAAATCCCGCACAATGCTACGATAACAGCCGTCCAGGCGGCAAACCCGATATTCCGGGTCAATCTGGCCCAGGCATCTCCCCGCTGGGTTTTCGTAAAAAGTCCCCTGTCAGACGGCAGTACCCGGGAAAAAAAATCATGCAGAAAAAGGCCTCTGCTGGTACCCGGAAGCACCTGCTGTTCTCCGATGAGTCCCATTTCCTTGAGAAAATGGGAAAAAGGGGTCCCTTCCTGACGGCCGCTGCTGAAAAAAACGCCCCGGAAAAAAGGGGTTTCCTGGTAGGGATTTTCCTGGAAAATTCCTTTGACAAACGCCTGCAGTCCGGGTTTCAGTTTTTCCAGTTCACTGGGGAAAAGCATCAACGCAGGTTCGATTTTTTCCTTTTTCAAGTGCTGCATCATGAGCAGACGATGGTCCCGGATTCTTTCTCCCATGGTTTTAAAACAGTCTGATACAACCGTTACCAGATCTTTTTCATGATCATGGTTTATCATTCCCATGGTCTGATCCAGGGCATCCTTATCCAGGCCGTCGCAGAACTGTGTCATGCCCTGGATCAGATCGCATTTGGTAACCATGACATAAACCGGAAACTTTGCCCCCAGCACCCGCATCAATTCATCAATCCGCTTTCTGATATCCCGGCCGTACCGTTCCAGGTTTTCCGCATCCGTATCGTTCAGGCTGTCGGCGGACACGGTGACAATGAGCCCGTTCAACGGTTCTTTTTTCCGGTATTTTGCCAGTAGACTTAAAAATTTCTGCCACTCTTCGCTGTCTTTTTGATCATCCACCGGAACGGCATACCGGCCGGCCGTATCAATGAGGATGGCCTGTTCAAAAAACCACCAGTCACAGTTACGGGTGCCGGAAATACCCGAAACACTGCCGACTTCCGCAAATGAAGAGGAAAGGTCCGCGCTTTGGATGGCTGTGGTTTTACCGGTGCCGCTTTTTCCGATCATCATATACCAGGGAAGCACATACAGGGGGTTGCCCTGTTTTTTCAGATGGGACTTTCTCAAGGCATCAATGGCCTGCTTCCACTTGTCCTGCATCTCTTTGGACACTTCCCGGCTTTTTTGATCCCGGGATGCCAATGCCGTATTGTCCTGTTCGATAATCTGGGATACAAACTGCTGTTCTTTTTTTCGCACCAGCAGTTTTTTTATGAACCAGACCCCAAGCAGCATACCCGTCAGACCGGCAATGATGAAAAAACATACCCACCACGGCCAGCCGGCCCACAGCACCCCGGCAAAAACGACAAATCCGACAAAGATCAGCAAAGCGATGATCAAAAAAAGCCTGAACAGAAATGCAATGGTTTTTTTCATTTACGGCACCCGGGTAATTAAGGTTTGCCCCACATTGTTCAACACAAAAGTATAAATGAGAAACAGCAGTCCATAAAATCCGACCGGCACCAAAAACGCCGCAAGGGTGATCCATGAAAACCGCTTTGATCCGGCACTGTCCTGAATATCATGCTCCTTGACATATGCTTTGGGAAAAAGCGTGATCCGGTTCATGTCCGGCAGATCCATGGAGCTGCCGGTCAGCAGCTTGAGGTTGGATATTCTGAGTTGATCCAGCAGCATGTCATCCCCCTGCCTGTGATATTGTCCGGAAAACCCGAGGGCCAGACAGATATAATACACTTCTCTGACCGAATTCTGATGGGGGCCGATCATATTGAGTTTTTGGAAAAAAAGCTCTCCGGCATCTGCGGTTTGAAAAAACCTGCGCTGGAGTTGATGCCCCTGCCAATGACGGCTGCCTTCCCAGTTGCTCCGCATGATACTTTCATCGATCCAGGCAAACACGGCAAATCTGGCCAGATCATAATCCTCCCGTGAGAGGCCGGTCGTCGCAAACAGGGATTCACTGTCATTGATCAAACGGTCCATATGATTGACGGCCTGGTCAAAAGGGATGCCTTCCCTGTCTGTTTTTTTCAGCAGCAGGATGGTATACGAAATCATATCGGTAAAACAGTCCGCCAGCCGCATATTTTCAGTTCCTTTTCACGATCATCAGTTCCACCGCCAGATCTTCCGGGGCCATATCCCAGTAGAGGGCGATGTTGTTTCCCCTGGGTACCGGTTCCCACTGTTTGCCATGGTGATCAATCCTGAAATACAGGGCATTGGCTTTTCGCGGCAGTTCCTGTGGGATGTTTTCCAGGTATGACAGACGAATTCCGGGCAGAGACTGGGCAATCAGAATAGGCAATGACTCCCTGGCACTCAGCTTGGCAATGCCGGCCATGGCATCGATAATCACATCTGCCTGGTGCTGCGATTCCAGAACCAGATAAAATCGGTTGGATCCTTCAAACAATGCCGGGGGCAGATCCGCTGTAAAATAGGTGCCGTCAAACGGCAGCGGAATAATATACTCGGGCCCGGCCGTAATTTCATCCAGTAACCGGGTAATCAGAAGCTGGGCACCGGAAAAACAGGCCCACAGTTTTTGATGATCATAGTCTGCCATGAGTGCGGTACCGTCTTCGAGCTCCCCGGTAGCGGAAACGGTGGCGGAAAATGAAGACAGTTCTCCCACGATCTGTTTGAGCAGGCCGTACACGGCCCAGGGATGACACTGGATCACACCGGTCATGTGTATCAATAGAGGTACATATCGGTTCAGGGACCGCAATGCCATCATATATACCATATCCCTGGACCCGAATTCCGCAGTATGCACGCCCTTGGCCCGCTTCACCGCCTCAAGCTGCCGGGTTTTGGAAAAAACCTGGTCCCTGATTTCCTTGACGATACCCGCCAGGACGTCTGATCCGGCAATGGTCAGGCAGGGTGGAATGAACTCCTTGTCCACAACCACATCTTCAAGATGTCTTTTCAGGCGGGCGATGGGTATCAGCTGATACTCTCCCTGAAAATCCATCTCGGTTTCCCAGAATATTTTCACCAGGAACTGCATCTGCCGGACTTCAGCTTTGGGACCGTCTCCGTGCAGATCCGCAACTTCATTGGGCGCGCTCAAAGAAAAAAAGCGGGTGGACACCCGGGACAGATCCCCGGCATCCTCGACAGCCGTCACATTCGCGTTATCATCATGCCATTTTTTCAAACCCAGAAAAACATTGAATGCCCGTCCACCGTCTGTCCAGGCGGTTTCAAAGGAACGGGCCTGAATCAGGGCATTTTCTCCTAAAACCACGTGGGTATGATCAGGAAAAACAAACTCTCCGGCCACCATGCCAAACACATGACCGGCCAGTGCGGCTTCATCTATTTTGAAACTGCCCGCCCCCCAGAAATGGGGTGCTGCAAAACGGTACCAGGGATCTGTATGGGACCTGTTGTACAGATCGCTCAACTGGAAATGGTGGGGCTGAAGAAAAAGGCCCTGATGCCAGAAAAGGGGCTTGACCATTGCTACCGCCCCTCGATTTTCTCAATCTGTTCAGGACCGAGAAAAAGGGTTGCATCCAGCATGCCGGGTTTCTGTTTTTGTTCTCTGGAAATAAACCCCTTTTTTTCGATGACAACGGGAATATCAATCAACCGGGTAATTCTTTCTTTTTCAATGGTGTAATATCCTGCAGCCACTGCCAGGTATTTGGCATTTTCCGCACGGTCCATTACCAGGGTGGTTGTCTCTCCCGGATTCACAATCAGGCGTTTGGATGAGGCCACACCCGCATCGAACAATTTGCATTCCAGCAGCCGGTACAGCCCCTCCCGGTCCTGGGAAAGCTGGTTAAATCCATTGGGATCACGCAACTGATACAGGCATAACGAGAGGGTATGGGCTTTGCCGTTGTCCTGATTCAGCAATGCATCTGCCTGAATCTCAATTTTTACAGCATCCTTTTCATAGGTCCACTGCGGGGGGGGCGGCGTTTTTTTGGCACATGAAAGCATTATCAGCATTAACAGTACAGACATCACCATCATTACGGTCTTGTTCATGTTTCTCTCCTGATGAGGTTAAAACGATATATTTCGGCAATTTTTTTCAAATTCCCTTAAAAACGATTCCATAAACCGGCCGGATTCAAACCAGTTTCTAAATTTTTCAAACTTGTGTTCATATACTTCATAGCTCTTGGCCCGGCGAAAAGGCCCGATGGCTGACCCTTCGGTCTCAGCTGCTATTTTTTCCGGCGCTAGTTCTTCCAGAATCTGCCGCACCTTGGCATGGGCCGCTTTTTTGGATGCTTCCTGGGCTTCGAAAAAAGCCTTGCCGATCTGGCCGATATATGCCTCCAGTGGACGGCCCTGGCTGCTGCCCTCGATATTGTACCCGATCACCTGGCGGATGGTCTGGTCCGGATCCTGCCTTCCCACCAGGGTGGTATTGATGACGCTGATTAATTGATTCAACGACTCAAAAACCGTATTTATGGATTCGGCAAGGCTCTCCAGCAGTTCATCGGAACTCAGCTCCACCTTGGAGATATCCCGTCCCAACAGCAGTTTTATCACCCGGGACAAAACATGGTCATCAATTGCCGGGGATGGTGCGCACCCCCCTTTCTGATCCGGTGTGTCCAATTGGTCAATCAAACGGTTCAGCACAGCCATTTTCTGAACCCTGTCAAGATTTCCCAGCGTATCTGTCAGATACCGGTCCAGCTGATCCTGACTCTGGTCTCCGAATTTTTGATATATCTCCAGAATACGGGTTTCCAGCGTCTCATATGATATGGTTTCCGTCATCCCTTGATCCATTGTCTTGTTCATGGTTTCCGGTTTATTTTTTCGGAGATATCACCACTGTCTTTTCCAGATCATCGTTTTCACCGAAAAACCTGTCATTCTGTTCCGCGCCCCTGTCGGAACCCGTCATATGGTCCGGCGTCATGATAACGGTTTTCTCCAGATCCTCGAAATCTGCACCCGGGTCAGGTTCGCTTTCCGGACGGTTTTTTTCAGAAGAAGACAGCACAATGGTTTCGAGCACATCCTCTTCCCGGATCTTCGGATCCGGCCCTGCCTTAATCTCTTCTGCCTCCCATTTATCTTTCAGTTTTAACAGCAGAGAACGGACGGCTTGTTTGCGGGCCTGGGTTCCGGGTGGAACTCCATGAACTGTCAACTGCGGTTTCAGGTCCGCAAGCGGTTCATCCCCGGCACTCCGGGCGGAAAACAAAGAGATTTTCACCTTTTGTTTCAACCCATCCAAATCCTGCAGCAGGGTATCAACTTCTGTTTTCAGATCCTGAGAATGCGGCTGAAAAAACCGGGCCCCTGCTGCCAGTGTTTTGAGCCACAACGGATGCCATTGTTCCGAAACCGTTCCATTCTCAGGATGCCAGAAAACATTTTCCACTGCCATAAAGGGATATGCCTGAACCAGTCGCGTATAATCGGAAAAATTCGCTTCCATGGAGTTGTTTCCGGAGAGCTGCCTGAGTCCGGCAAAGACCTCATTTTGCCCCTGATTCCGATTCACCAGAAAAGTATAAAACCAGAGACCGGCAAGAAAATCGATATTTTTGTTACCGGCCGGAAAAACATCTCCCCCGTCTTCATGCCTGTTGGACACCAGATCGATAATATTCAGATCAAATCCCCAGAAAAACGGCAGCATACTCCCTTGATTTAAGGGCGTCAGCCAGATGCTGTGGGCGGACAGGTTCACAATGGAACGGATATTGTCATGAACCTTTTGCTTCAGAAGCCTGGCAAATTTTTCAAAAAATGACAATTTTAAATACAGCACTTCAAGAAAAAAACGGGTTTCATTTTCAAAGAAAAAACCGTTACCACCATGGGAAATCCGGCTCGCATCAAGGGCGGCACCGGAAACTGTATCAGCAAGGGCGGGAACATCTTCCATGCGGGCCCCGGACAACAAAGGTATAAAGTCAACTCCTTTAACGACGGCGGCATCAAACACAAGCATGTAAAATGGATAAAAAGAAAAAGCATTGATACGGGACAGGGCTTTTTCACCGGTGATATGGCATTGGGCATGCTCCGGGCAGAAAAGGCAGGGAAAACTCTCTGCAAAAGCGCTTCTCAGCCGTTTGAAATCCCTGACCAGATCAAACCGGTCCTTGACAAAGACTCGGTCTTCCGGGGAACGGGAATACTGGTAAAAAATATTTTTACCCTCCCCGGCCTGGCAGCGGGGACAAAACAGATACCGTTTCAAAGAAGCATGATAGGGGAAGAGGGCCGCCTGTTTCAAAAGCCGGTCATCTGTACACAGATCCAGCAGTCCGCCGCATTCAGGGCATGGGGGATGAAAAAATAATGTTTTATACCGGCAGAAGAACAGCGGCTTGAAACAGGCTGGCTCCGGATGCCAGAAAACTGTTTTATCTGCGGAACAGGACTGGATAGTATCCTGCCATATCCGGTCCATGTCTGCATTGGTATATGTACGCAATCCGTTCGAAGAAACCGGATAATTGTCTCTTTGAACGAGCAGGAAAAGGGGCAGACAAGGGCCGGCATGTGACGTCTTGATGTTGGCCTTGACTATCATGGAAAAGCACTGACCGCTGTCAGCAACCTGAAATGGGCGAAAATCACCATGATATTCATCGCCAGCCGGATCTGAAATCAGAATCTCCAGGGAAAAACCTTCCCTTTCAGATTCTAAAAATGGAAGCAATGAGATCGTTTTATGCATTCTCTTTTCTTCCCCGGCAGAAAGCACACATTATCAATAAATGGCATAAAATATATCGAATAGTCATGCTTAACCTATCGACTATGCGTGGGAAAATCAACCCAAAAATCATTGAACTTCTATCTAAAAGTTCATCCGCCTGACGTCCAGTGGTCTTTGCTACGGCCACAATACCGCCCTGCCCCCCAGAAACCGGGCGGCCTGCATCATATCAACGCGGTGGGCGTGACGTTTGACAAATTAACCATCCTTTCTCATGGATTGAACACCATGTTTGGACATGAAATTAATCACTGGATCACTTTTCTGGTAACAGGCATCCATAACATTGTCAAGATTCTTTTCAATCCACTGGATTTTAAACTGCTGCTGAACTTTTTACCGGCCCCGGTTTTCCCGCCTTTCTATAACACTGCTTCTTCATCATAAACATTGCAGATACAGCATAAAAACGTGGCAGGTTCGTCTGTAATGTTTTTCATGCCGTGGGGCTGCATGCTGGGAATGTAGATGGAAGTCCCGGGTCCGCAGACTTTCTTCTTATTCAATTCATCTGTTTTTTGATCAAATTCCCAGCATTCGAACTCTCCGGACAGAATATACATGGTCTGGTGATAAAAATGGTTGTGAATGGGGATCTGCCCCCCGGGCTGAATGGTGAAAAACCGCAGCCCGTATTCCGGAATCCCGTTTTCATCTTCACCGTGCTGAGACAACCACCGGATGCTTGTGCCGATGACATCCAGGTGCTTGCCTTTGTAGGGAAACGTATCTATTGATTTTTCTTTACAATTTTTCCAGTGTACAACCTTCATGGGATAACTCCTTAAATTTTTTTTTGCAGTTTTCAGATTGCCATATTGTCTAAAAAAATACCAGCACAATATTGTCATGCCCGCCTCTTCGAAAAAAAACAGTCAGCGTTTGGGATTCTCTTTTTTTTATTTTATGCTTGTCAATAGCTGGCACAGCAGTTAATAGTTTCTTAAAAATAACAATCATGGCCTCAGAAACCGCAACAGATGAAAGCTGTTAGCTGTTAGCTGAGTACTGATGGCTTTTATATTAATTGACAGGATAATAAATGGAAACCAGCCTGAAAAAAAAGTGGATCAAGGCGATTGTACTGGGACCCAGACAGATCCTGTTCGGGCTTGAAATGGATGACGCACGCCTCACTGATCTGGTTTTGTCATGCATTGCCGAGCAATGCACCATGCACGGCCAGGCAAATCTTTTTGATATCATAACTGAGGTATCAACCCGGAACAGCCTGCCTGAATCAGAAATCCTTCAGATTATTTTTGGATTTGTGCATGAACTCAAGCTCTGCTTTTATCTTGCGGGACGGCAGATAACGGCCCTGGATGCCAAACAGAAGCTGCTGGACACACCAGATACAGACATCCGGGTGGTCCTGAACAAAAAAGTTTCGGCAGCAACATTCAATGCCGTGCAGCAGACTTTTCAGTTGATGGGAGTGGAATTTGCAGATTGTGAAGACCAGCACGGTTTTGCCTTTGCGGCATTACAAATGTTTGCGCAGTGGCACTATGATGTGAAAACTTTTTATACTCTGGCAGGCACACGTTCCTACCCGGGCAGGGATCAGATGGCCAGACTGCTTGCATTCACAGGCCGCCTGCTGCAAAACCAGACCGCCCATGCTGTTTTAACCGACTGTTTCAACCACAAAAATCATTTACCCACCGTTGCCCGAAAGTTGCAAAAAATCCGCACATTTTATACAAAGGATATAGGCTTCTGGGATCAGCTGGTACAGGCCATGCCGCAATTTGGTGAAAACCTGCCGCACATAAAGAAAAATCCTGAAGCTGCTGCTGCATACAGCCAGCTGGCTGATATTGTTTCCTCTCACTCTCCCTTTGACCGGATCCAGACAGCCCGGGATCTTTTCAATACGGTCAATACATGTCATCAGCAGATTGAATCCCGAAAATTAGAAGACTGCCGTCAGCAGGCAAAAGATCGGATAGATGCGGTTATCACCAGACTGACAGCTGATATGGCAACCCACAATATAGATCCGGACATGCGGAACCATATTTTATTATCTTTGCGGCAGACCCAAAAAAAAATTTCCAGTCTGGCTGATATCCGGCAGGTAAACAGGCTGTGCAGCAACGCCATTGATCTGGCAATGGACCAGTTTGAGGAGTTGGTGGAAACCTGAACAGCAGGCTATCCCACATCTGCGGCTGCCTGCCATCCATGGGTTTTTGCCAGCTTTTCAAACATCTGGACAATACCGGCCACAAGGCGGAACACCATGTCGCTCCCCCCGTTTTCAGAGGCGCTGCTGTCAAAAAACAGATGCAGATCCGATGCCATGCCGTCTTCTTTTTTCCAGTAGCAGATCATCATGGGCACCAGGGGCAGCGGATGCAGGATCATAGAGATATCTGACTGGTACAGCTCTTCCACCTGTTTTCCGCTGAAAATCATGGCCAGGTCCTCAAACAGATCCGGATAGGTGTCGGCAATTTTCTTCAAGGGTTCTTCAGTGCGCTTCACAAACAGGCCGTTCAGTTCCCGGCCGCCTGCAAGCTCCCGGAAAGGCACCCATTCACCGGTAAGGGGAACCCCATTGCTTTCCAGCACATATGTCAGCACAGGCCCTGTAATCCAGGGATTGACATGAATATCTGAATGGAAACGGCCGGCATTGTCCACTGAAAACGGCTTGCCGAAAATCCGGATGGTCAGTCTGCCTTTATCATATTTTCCGCCGGTTCTGGCGGCAGCTTCGGCAAGATCCAGGTCTGCCAGTTTTTGTTTCATGGCAGCAAGCTCTTTTTCCTGTTCCGCTTCTCCGGGTCTGTGTTTCTGGTTGGGATTTTCCTGGTACCGGGCCAGAATTTCAGCATCCAGGTGCGGGCATTCCGACAATTTTTTTTGCCCGAGAAACACCTTTGATGCAAAGGCCAGGCAGGTGGGTTCATTGCATTTTCTGCAGTTGGATTTATCAAGGAGTGTAAACACTTCCATGGCATTTGCGAACATGATATGTCTCCGGTAATTCGGTTGTCACATAACCTGATTTTTACCACAGATCCACCAGCAATTCAACCGGGCAGGATATATCGCCAAAAAATAAAGCTTGTGTTTTGCCCACATTGTGGTAAAGTAATCTTTTTATTGGTGCCATCCGGTCGGCACCTGGAGTATTGCGGTCAATTCCCTAATCTTAAAATTTACCCCAATCCTTACGAATTTATACTTTTTTGCCTGGATCGGTTCTGTATTCTGCAGGCGGGCGTTTTTTTAAGAAGGAGAATTACCTATGTCGTTTGACACCCTGGGTCTTCAGACCCCTATGCTCCGTGCTGTTGAGGCACTGGGCCATACCACCCCCACCCCTATTCAGGAAAAGGCCATCCCCGAAGTTCTTACGGGAAAAGATATCCTGGCAGGTGCCCGTACCGGTACCGGAAAAACCGCTGCTTTTGCGCTGCCCATTCTGCAGCGCCTGGACCAGGAAAAGGGGAAACATCGTCTTCCCCGGGCCCTGATCCTCACCCCCACCAGGGAACTTGCTGCCCAGGTGGAAAATGATTTTAAAGACTATGGACGATTTTTATCCCTGCGTACCGCCGTTATTTTCGGCGGGGTAAACATCTCTCCCCAGATAAAGCAGTTTCAAAAAGGCGTGGATATCCTGGTGGCCACCCCCGGCCGTCTGCTGGACCATCTGGGCCGTAAAACCCTTGACCTTTCCCAGGTGCAGTTCCTGGTGCTTGACGAGGCCGACCGCATGCTGGACATGGGCTTTATCCATGACATCCGCAAAGTGATCAAATGCCTGCCGGCCAGACGACAGAATATGCTGTTTTCCGCCACCTACACCAAAGAGATTCGGCAGCTGGCCGACGGATTGCTCAAAAACCCGGTACAGATCGAAGTTTCCCCGGGAAATGC
>JAWOEP010000251.1:0-6250 GCA_046482705.1 Desulfotignum sp. | reverse complement strand
GCACCGAAGCTTTCTCCCATATCACAGTTCAAATCGATGTGTTTCATGGTTTGTCTTTTTTTGAAGATAAAAACGTGGTTTTTCGGTTATGTGCATGAACAGCCTGTCAGGAGGTCATGAATACAATGATCCTTTCCCTGAAAGTCAATATATGATTTGTAATCAGGTTTTTTACAAGATGTGCATCCCTTTGGGCAAGACCGTCAATGATCTGGTCATGTTCCCCCACCACGGATTCATAATGGATTTCCAGTGGCCGTTTGGGGTCGATAACGTTGTCATAGGAGAGGTAAGACAGCCGTTTGGCCTCACTTCTGATGTCTTTTACAGCTCGGATAAGAAACTCGTTCTGGGAACACCTGGCAAAATGCATGTGAAATTCATGGTTTGCCTCCACCAGGTCAAACACATCATTGGCCATGATGGCTTTTTGTGCCCAGAGGTTGGCTGCCTTCATTTTTTCCAGAAAAACAGTGCAGTCCTTATCCACGGCAATATCCACAATTCCCAGTTCGATCAGCTTCATGCTTTCAAACATCGCCTTGGTGTTCTGCAGGGTGATGGGCCGGACAATCACCCCTTTTTTGGGATGGGATTCCACCATTTTTTCGCCGTGCAGCCGCACCAGGGCCTCCCGGATAGGGGTCCGCCCGATGCCCAGATCCTCCACCAGCTGGTTTTCCTCCAGGTGCTGGCTGGGCTGGTATTCCAGGCAGATGATCTTTTTCACCAGGGTTTCATAGGCTTTTACAGCCAGGGGCTGTTTGGGAATTTTCTGCACTTTTAACGATTTTTCCATATACGATGCTTTTTTCTCATTACAATAAATATTGTGGCCAGTAAAAATATACTTGACATAGATTCAAAATATATGTCAAGTATTTTTATAAATTTTATGCGGCATGCAACGTTGACCTAAATACAAAAAGGGAGATAATCATGGACAACACCATTCACACCGTTACCTCACCGGTCATGGGCACTTTTTACCGGTCATCTGTACCGGATGCGCCCCCGCTGGTGGAAACCGGGCAGTCTGTCACACCTGAAGCCATTGTCTGCATGATTGAATCCATGAAGATTTTTACGGAAATCCGGTGCAGCAAGGCGGGCGTGGTGAAAAAAATCCTGGTGGAAAACGAGGAGCCGGTCATGAAAAACCAGGCTTTGATGGAAATTTCACTGGGTGAAAAATCATGACAATCAAAAAAATTCTCATCGCCAACAGAGGGGAAATTGCCCTGCGGGTCATACGGACCTGCCGGGAAATGGGAATTAAAACCGTTGCCGTGTATTCCGATGCAGACATGGACAGCCTTTCTGTCAAACAGGCGGATGAGGCAGTGCATATCGGGCCGGCGTTGAGCCGGAAAAGCTATCTGAACCAGGATGCCGTCATTGCAGCGGCCCGGGATACCGGTGCAGATGCTGTTCACCCGGGATATGGATTTCTGTCTGAAAGTGCCTCCTTTGCCCAGGCCTGTCATGACAATGGGATCATCTTTATCGGTCCGTCCAGCCGGACAATAGCCAGGGCAGGTGACAAATCAGCAGCCCGGCAGATCCTTATCAATATGGGTATTCCGGTCATTCCGGGCAGTGAGGATGTAATCGTAACCCCGGAGGCGGCCTGTGATGCAGCAGATCAGGTGGGATACCCGGTGATCCTCAAGGCTGCCGGCGGCGGGGGAGGACGGGGCATGCGCATCGCCAGGAGCCGGCAGGACCTGCTGGCCGCTTTTTCCGTGGCATCTGCCGAAGCCGGGGCTGCATTCGGCAACCCGGCCCTGTACCTGGAAAAATATATTGAAAAGCCCCGGCATATCGAGATCCAGATCCTGGGGGATCATTTCGGCAATTATGTCCATCTCGGAGAACGGGAATGCAGTATCCAGATGCGGTACCAGAAACTCATCGAAGAGGCCCCCTCCTTTTTTGTGGATGACACCCTGAGAGAGCAGCTGGGCTGCGCAGCCATCCGTATTGCCAAAGCCTTTGATTATACCAATGCCGGCACCATTGAGTTTCTGGTGGACAAGGACAAAAATTTTTACTTCATGGAGGTGAATGCAAGGGTCCAGGTGGAGCACCCGGTTACCGAACTGATCACCGGCATGGATATTGTCAGAAAACAGATCGACATTGCCGCCGGAAAAGAACTGAGCCTGGCCCAGGCAGATATCCTTCTGAACGGCTGGGCCATGGAATGCCGCATCAATGCATCGGATCCGGAAGATAATTTTATGCCCTCTCCCGGGGAAATCACCTCGGTGATTTTCCCCGGCGGTCCCGGTGTCCGCCTGGACACCCATATTCATGGCAGGTATATGGTCACCCCTTTTTATGATTCCCTCATCGGCAAACTGTGTGTGTGGGCACCGGACCGTCTCCAGGCTGTCCGCCGCATGAAACGGGCCCTGGATGAATTTGAGATCTCCGGGATTGCCACCACCATTGCTTTTTACAAAAAAGTGATGGCAGACGACCGGTTTCAAAACGGAGATATTGACACCCATTTTCTGGAACATATGGTCAATTTGTGATCGGCAAAAACAGATCAGATAGGTTACAAGCGAGGCAGACATGACAGACAGCATATGGCTCCAGGACCTGACCTGGGAAGAGATCAGAGACCGTATGGAAACCTGCGGCCGCACCATTTTACTGCCATTCGGCAGCACGGAACAGCACGGCCCCCACCTGCCGGTGGGCACCGACACCATGGTGGCCATGACCCTGGCCGAAGATGCCGCCCAAAGCGCCGGCATACTGGCGGCACCGCCCCTCTGGTTCGGGTGGAGTCCCCACCACATGGTGCTGCCCGGCACCATCACCATCCGGCCGGACCTGCTGGCAGAGATCGCATTTGACATGGTGTCATCCCTGCACCACCACGGGTTTGAAAATTTTGTTTTCATCAACGGCCACCGCATCGTCAACATCACCTGGATGCAGATCGCCGGGGAAAAAGCCAAACGGGAGCTGAGGGTGAAGCTGGTGATCTTTGACCCGGCCTATATGTCCAAAACCATCACAAAGAAACTGGGCTGGGGAAGTGTGGGACATGCGGAAGAGATTGAAGGCTCCCACATGATGTACCGGTACCCGGATCTGGTGAAAATCGACCGTGCCGTTGACAACCCCCACAGCAGAAACAACCTGTACAGCGTGGATCCGTCTTTTGCCGGCGACACCCTGTGTTACGTGCCGTCCAGCCCGGCACAAATGTGGCAACTCACGGAGAAATCCGGCGGTACCACCGGGGAGCCATCCAAAGCCACGGCCGAGGGAGGAAAAGCTTACCATGACCACCTGGTGTACCGCCTGGTGGAAGTTATCCGGATGCTCCAGGCAGCCGGATGAATGCAGCGCATCCATACGGAGCGCCATTACCAACCAAAATGAACTTGCGGGCTTTTTTTGCCTGAAAAACACCAACGGTTAAAGGAACTGCAACATGAAACTGGCACCGTTCAGGCTTGAACGCTACTTTGCACAACATGAATTTTCCGCCCCTTATCTGCTGTGCACCTCGGATTGTGAAAGCATGGAGCTGCAGGAGCTGCTTGCACTTGCTCCCGGTGCACTGGAACGGTTCCTGTCGCTGCGGCTCGGCTACACAGAGTCATCAGGTGATCCTGGACTGCGGCAGGCGGTTGCAGGATTGTACGAAAATATAACCGCCGATCACGTGCTTGTGCATGCCGGGGCAGAGGAAGCGATCTTCAATTTCATGAATGTGTCCCTCGACTCCGGGGATCACGTCATCGTGCACGGGCCCTGCTACCAGTCTCTTGCTGAAGTGGCCCAAAGTATCGGTGCTGAAGTTTCCCAATGGCGGGGTGATCCTGCCCACAACTGGGAACTGGATCTTGGGGTGCTCAGGAAACTGCTGACCCCCCGGACCAAAGTGGTGGTAGTCAATTTTCCCCACAACCCCACCGGTTTTCTGCCCGACCCTGAATTCCTCCACGCACTTTCAGCGCTTTCCGAAAAGCACGGTTTTATCATTTTTTCCGATGAAGTGTACCGGGGCCTTGAAGTGGATCTGTCTGACCGCCTGCCGGCTGCAGCCGATATCAATGATCGGGCCGTGTCTCTGGGTGTCATGTCCAAAACATTCGGCCTTGCCGGTCTGAGAATCGGCTGGGTTGCTACCCGCAATACCCGTATTTATAATGAAATGTCTGCATTCAAGGATTACACCACCATCTGTAACAGTGCGCCAAGCGAGTTTCTGGCCACCATTGCGTTACAGAACGCCGGTAAAATCGCTGAACGCAACATTCGGATCATTCACAACAACCTCGATCAACTGGACCGCTTTTTTACAAACCATGCCGATCTGTTCCAGTGGTATCGGCCAAAAGCCGGATCGGTTGCGTTTCCCCTTCTGCTGAAAGGAAGGGTGCAGGCGTTCTGCACGGATCTTATGGAAAAAGCAGGCATCCTGCTGTTGCCGGGAACCCTTTACAATGACGGCTCGAATGCTTTTCGCGTTGGTTTCGGCCGAAAAAATGTGCCGGAAGTTCTCGGCAAATTCGATGCATATCTCAAAGAAAATACCCCTTAAGGATCATTGCGCGTAATTCCACCCGGGGGCCGTATAGCGCAGATTTTTTTATGAATAAAAACCGCATCATGCGCCTTAACAGGTCGCATTCCTGCGATTCCGGATCCCACAAGAAAACTATCCATTAAACAACGCTATTGTTAACTGTCTTTAATCATAGAGATTCAAATACGTTTCCATTTTTATTCCAAACTGGCATATGATTTGCAAATCAATTTCAGAGACGGAGACGGTATCAACAAGTGGCTGTTTCACTTCTAAAAAGTGAAAGAAAAAAAAACGTTGAAAAAATACTGATTGTTAAAGGATAGATCTCATGCCCTTATTTGATTTTATATGCAATGACTGCGGCCGCACCAGCGAACTGCTCATTGCCAGTACCGGTGATGAGCCCAGGTGCACCGCCTGCGGAAGCAGCAACCTGAGCAAACAGATGTCGGCCCATTCCGCCATGTCCGGCCCGGCAAAAATGAAAAAACCCGGACTGGGGGATACGGCCTGCTGCGGCTCGGCACCCGGACAGGCCTCTGGATGCGCAGGCCCCGGAAGCTGCTGTGGAAAAGTGTTCTAGCCATGGACAAACTGGATGCATTTCTGGATAATCTCCAGAACGAAATTTTCGAAGAAGCCAGGCAGGCCCTTGGGGAAAAAGGATTCCTTCGGTGGCAAAACCCCAGATTCTGCGGTCGGATGGAAAATCCCGACGGCCATGGGCGTGTTACCGGGGAGTGCGGCGATACCATGGAAATCTTTTTAAAGTTTAAGAACAACCGGGTATCTCAGGCCTCCTATGTCACAAATGGATGCGCCTCCAGTTCCATCAGCGGTTCCTTTGCTGCCGAACTGACCCTGGGAAAAAATCCGGATGAACTCACCGACATTACGGATGAAACGGTGCTGGAAACCATCGGCAGATTACCGGAAAAGGACATGCACTGTGCCGGCCTTGCCGCAAGAACAGTCCAGGAAGCACTGAACGATTACATGATCCGACAGCGCAATAATCAGTAAAAAATAATGCATGGCAAACAGTTTGCCCCTGAAAAAAAAGACCTGGCGGGATTCTGATCCGGTATTATGGACCCGAACCCCGCCAGTGACTTTTGCTGACTGGTTATCTGCTATATTCTGAACAAAGACAGCGGAGACGGGCAGAGCTGGTCCATGACGGCCAGGTCGTTCTTTGAACAATAGCCTTTGGACACCCAGCCCTGGTCATATCCTTTCTGTGTGATGACCTGGAGGTGGGTGTGAAAGAACCAGTAGCCGTTTTCATGGAAATCGCCGATAAAGGCAAACACCTCTCCTGCGGCAAACCGGTCCCCGGGGGCGGGCAGCTTTTCCTTGTTCAAATGGCCGTAAAGGCTGTAAAAGGTGTCAAAGCCTCCGCTGTCATGCCGCAGCAGCACATTGCCCCCGTAATTGCCCTGGCCTTCTTCATACCCGCTTTCCTGGACCACGCTGTCCAGGGGGGCATGCAGCGGGGTACCCAGGTCCACGATAATATCCAGGCCCAGATGAAAGTACCGGGATTCTTCCTTCATCTGGGGATAGTGGGACAATATGGTTTCTCTGTCTTCCAGGTAGGAAGCAAGTCCCCAGGAATGCCGGCCTTTCATGGTCTGGTCCAGCCATGCCTGGAAGGCCTTCTGATCCATCACATCCACTGCATCGAAC
>JAWOEP010000151.1:0-4879 GCA_046482705.1 Desulfotignum sp. | reverse complement strand
GGGACTTGAAATGGGACTGTTTCCCATCGGTGAAGCAATGGCGTATGCGCTGGCCAGAACAGGCTGCCTTTTCTGGCCAGCGCATACGCCATTGCTTCACCGATGGGAAACAGTCCCATTTCAAGTCCCTGAACAAACAGAACCAGTCCCGCCACCACAAGCAGGGCCCCGAAAATCACCTCTCCCAGCTGGGGAAGGGGTTGCCGGATAACAACCAGCTGAAAAAAAGTGATCACCAGAATAATGGGAAGCAGATCCATCAGAGCGGTTTTTATTTTTTGAAAAATAATGGGTAAAATTTTCATGGTGCTGTGCTTATGCCCGTTGTCGGTAATACCGCTGTTGTCATTTATCCTGTGGGACAGCCGGCCGGAATGACCGGCATCCGGATACCACAAGACCTGATGGACTTTTTGCATCCTAAAGTCGGGCTTTTTTTTTGTCAAGCCATTATCTTTTATTTATGAAACACGGTCATGAACCGTGCCGCATCTTTCAGGTGAAAAACCGTTGGCCTGGAAGGTGCGGTATGTTATACAAGTTGGGTAAAAATTGCAGAGCCGGCAGAAAACAGGGAAAAGGAAAGAATACCCATGCTCAAAACCATGGCAACCCAGCTGACCATAATTTTTAAAATGGGCAGCAAGAAAAGCAATGGCTGGATTCTGATCAAATTCGCATTGATACTGGCGTTTCTGTTTACCCTGTTCTCGGTGCTGTTTCATGTACTGATGCTGTATGAAGGCCGTGAATACAGCTGGATCACCGGATTTTACTGGACCTTGACCACCATGTCCACCCTGGGATTCGGTGATATCACCTTTCACAGTGATCTGGGCCGCCTTTTTTCCATAGTGGTATTGTTCAGCGGTATTGTTTTTCTTTTGGTGATGCTGCCCTTTACCTTTATCCAGTTTTTTTATGCCCCGTGGCTGGAGGAACAGAACAAGGCCCGGGCACCCAGATCCGTTCCCGACACCATGTCCGGGCATGTGATTCTCACCTATTTTGATGCCGTGGCTGTGACCCTCATTGAAAAGCTCGACCAATACGGATTTGCCTATGTGATTCTCACATCCGGGCTGCAGGATGCCCTGGATTTGTATGACCAGGGCTACCGTGTTGTGGTGGGTGAACTGGACGACCCGGACACCTACCGCCGCCTGCGCATTGATCAGGCCGCACTGGTGGTGGTGTTGAATGATGACATTGCCAGCACCAACATCATTTACACCATCCGGGAAACCAATGACCGGGTGAAAACCGTGACCAATGCCGACCTGGAGGACTCCCTGGATATTCTCAAGCTGGCCGGCAGCACCCATGTTTTCCAGTTCACCCAGATGCTGGGCAGGGCACTTTCCCGCCGGGTCCTGGGAATCAACATGCAGGCCAATATCATCGGGCAGTTTGATGACCTGCTGATAGCCGAAGCCCCGGTCATGCGGACCTGGCTCCAGGGAAAAACCATGGCGGAAAGCCGTTTGCGGGAAATCTGCGGCGTGACCGCGGTCGGGGTCTGGGAACAGGGCAAATTTCATATTCCCACCCCTGCAACCCGGATCACGGAATCCACGGTGCTGGTGCTGGCCGGAACCAAAGAACAGCTGGAACAGTTTGACGACTCCATTGCTTTGGCTGATAACAAAGAAACAGATACCAGCCGTCCGGTGGTGGTACTCGGCGGCGGCCGGGTGGGCCAGGCAGTGGCAGAGGCCCTGCGTGTCCGGCGGGTTGCTTTTTGTGTAGTGGAAAAAAGACCCGGCATTGCAGACAAGCACCCCAACTTTATCCATGGAAGTGCCGCAGACCGCAAAACCCTGGTCGAAGCCGGCCTGGAAAACACCCCCTCAATCATCATAACCACCCATGACGACAATTTAAATATCTACCTGACCATCTACTGCCGTCGTCTGCGGCCGGATGTACAGATTATCAGCCGGGCAAGCCTGGACAGAAACATCAACACCCTGCACCGGGCCGGTGCCAATCTGGTGATGTCCTTCAGTTCCCTGCTCACCACCACCATCATGAACCTGATTCAACCCCAGAAGGTGCTCATGCTTTCCGAAGGACTCAATGTATTCCGGATGCCCCTGCATGCCAAACTGAGAAACAAATCCTTGATCGATATCCAGATCAGGGAAAAAACCGGGTGCAGTGTGGTGGCTGTCAAAAAAAATGAAAATCTGATCATCAACCCGGACCCGGCCATTGTCCTTGAAAAAGGGGATGAACTGGTGCTCATCGGTACTGCCGACGCAGAAAAGATGTTCATCGAAAAATATCCGGCAGCCTCGGAATAACCGCCATGCCGATAAAAAGTTGCGCCTCCTGCAAAACAGGGTAACAATGAAATACGGGAACATCTCCTGTAACGTTACCGTTATGGTTTGAAACACCCCTGTGATAAAGTAACGGCTTTTCAGGGCTTGTATCCCGCCCGGGTAGCCCTGCAAAAAGCCTGATTGCCGCCTGTTTTGGTCATGTTTCACAAGCATGATGTTTTCTGGCATGAATCTTGAGTTGATACATGCCGGAAGCAGAAGCAAAGATGCAGACACCCAAAACAAAAGGATACCAAAAATGGAAATAACGCAATTTGCACCTGATGTTAAAGACAAGGTGGCACTGGTGGATTTCAGTGCACCCTGGTGCGGGCCATGCAGGCAGATGGCACCGGTCATCACCAGGCTGACAGAAAAGTACAAAAACAGGGCCGCCATTGTGGAAATAAACATCGATTCCCAGCCTGCAGTGGCCACCCATTATATGGTCCAGAGCATCCCCACCCTGATTTTGTTTGATCACGGGCGGGAAGTTACGCGGTTTGTGGGGGTCCAGTCCACAGAAACCCTGGAAAAAAATTTGGACGATGTTCTGACAAAAAAAATATAGCGCAAACCAATGCGCCAGGAGGAAATATGGGCAAGTGCGTGAACCACCCGGAAAGACAAACCAGTTACCTTTGCATGAAACACAACATCTATTTGTGCGACCAGTGCCTGACATGCCGTGATCCGGACATTTATTGCAAATTCCGGCCATCCTGCCCTATTCACTTTGTATCAAAAAAAGGATTTGACGATACAGACACCCGACACACATTTGCAAAGGAAAACCTGACATGATAAAAATGTTGACCTATATCCAGAAAAACCTGGTATGGACCATCCCTGTTGCCATGGGTTTCGGATTAATTTTCGGATACCTTTTCGACACCTCTTCTTTAAAACAGCTGATAATCCCGGTTACCTTTATCATGGTCTATCCCATGATGGTGACCTTGCATGTAAAATCTGTTTTTAAAGGCAGGGATCTCAAACTCCAGACCATCACCCAGGTGATCAATTTTGTATTTATCCCGCTGCTCGCTTTTTTTATCGGGAAAATGATGCTGTCCGGCCAGGACCCCAAATACGGTCTCTGGGCCGTAGGATTGTTTCTGATCGGTGTGCTGCCGACCTCGGGCATGACCATCTCCTGGACCGGGTTTGCAAAAGGCAGCAAAGAGGCAGCCATAAAAATGGTGGTATTTGGTCTCATTATCGGATCCCTTGCCGCACCTGTCTACACAAAGGTGTTCATGGGGGCAACCATAGACGTGAATATGCTCCATATGTTCAAACAGATTGCTATTTTTGTTTTCCTGCCCCTTGTTGTCGGGCTTTTAACCCAGACCTACGGCAAAAAAAAATATGGCCCCAAAGACTGGAATCAAAGAATCAAGCCGAAATTTCCCCCGTTTTCAGCCCTGGGGGTTGTGCTCATCGCATTTTTGGCCATGTCTCTCAAGGCAAGACATATCATTGCCAATCCCGGGGATATTTTCATTATCCTGCTGCCGCTGGTGGTTTTTTACCTGGTTTCCTATGTGCTGCTGACTTTTGTCGGACGGTTTCTGTTTAACAGAGAAGATGCCATCGCCATGGTGTTCGGCGTTGTCATGCGGGATCTTTCCATCGCCCTGGCCATTGCCATGACCGCCTTCGGGAAAGAAGGTCTCACTATTGCCCTGTTGATATCTCTGGCCTATATCATCCAGATCCAGTCAGCTGCCTGGTATGTAAAATTTGTCAACGTCATGTTCGGTGCGCCAAAACCGGCTGAACCTGAAAAACCGCAACCTGATGCCACAGAGGATTCACAAACTGAGGACCCGGGAATATCCGGATCAGTGATCGTGGGCATCAAAAAAATTCTTTTTGCCACAGACCTCTCATTGACTGCCCGGCATGCGGTAAAATATGCCTGCAGCATCGGAAACCAATACAATGCCTCTGTTTACGCAGTGCATGTCGTACCCGATATCCTGGATGAATACTCTTCCGGAGCCGGAGTCAATCTCCTGGGAAAAATGGACAAAAAAGAAAGAGAAGCCCTGAACCGTGATAATATTGAGGCGGCTAAAAAAGCCATGCACAAACGGATGCGCATCACCTCCCAAAAAGTGTTATCAGAAATGCCCCATTGCCCGCTGTCGGAAAACCGGATCATTGTCACTGCCGGTGACCCGGTGAATGAAATTTCAAAAATTGCCCGGGAAGGCAGTTTTGATCTGATTATCATGGGAACCCATGGCCATGGTGAGTTTGAAAAAATGATGCTGGGAAGTACCGCCAGCGGCGTGATGTCCAAATCCACCATTCCGGTACTGGTTGCACGGCCTTCTTAAAAAACGACGACCCCCTGAACCAAGTTGATGCAACTGGTCCAGGGGGGGGGTGTCCTAGTTTTCTGCTGCGGGCTATTAATTGGTGCTATTCAGCCGGGGCCTTATATCCCATGGGCAGCTTTTTGAACCGCCCGCCGTGGATGATGGGATCTCCTTCGTAACCCAGCGCCTTGAAGTTGATATAATCGGTTTTGTCGATCAAAT
>JAWOEP010000129.1:0-3887 GCA_046482705.1 Desulfotignum sp. | reverse complement strand
GTGGGAATCCCCAATACGGGAAAATCCACCCTTTTGAACACCCTGGCCGGCAAAAAAATCGCCAGAACCGGCAATGTGCCGGCCATAACCCGTCACCAGCAGAGAACCAGTCTGAAAAACAATATCGACATCTATGATACCCCGGGTATTCTCTGGCCGGTTATTGAACCCAGGCAGCGGGCCTATGCCCTTGCTGTAAGCGGTGCCATTTCCGACACAGCTGTTGATTATCAGGATATTGCATTTTTTGCAGCCGGATTTCTCATGCAGCGATATCCCAAACTGCTCCTGGCACGGTACCCTTTTCTGGGTCACCTGCCCTGCGATGAAAATGAACTGATCGAACAAATCGGTGCCGGCAGGGGGTGCCTGAAAACCGGCGGCCGAATCAATTATCAAAAAGCTGGTGAAACGCTGATACGGGATCTCAGATCCGGCAAAATCGGCAGAATCAGCTTTGAAACACCCAATGACGAGGAAAATAATAGTGAATATGTACCTTCTTTTTTGTAAAAATAAAAACCATTCCAGAGTGGGGCGTTATCTTGTACTGAGCGTATTGGCGCTTGTGTTTGTATTATCTGCCACTGTGTTTTCAAATGCGGCCATTCTGGCGCCTGAAACAGTCCACAAAACCCAGTGCATCAACATCGTGGCAGCTTTGGAACGTGACCATTACCTGGGAAAACAGATGGATAAAACCCTGTCCACAAAGATTTTTGAGCGGTATATTACCCTTTTGGATCCATCCAGGCACCTGTTCACCCAAAAGGATATGGACCAGCTCGACTCCTCCCGATACCGGTTTGAAAAAGACCTTAAAAAAGGAAATCTCTCCTTTGCCTATGAGATCTACAACCTGTACCATCTTCGTGCCACCCAGCGGCTGGAATATATCCGGAATGCGATAAAAACATGGGAGACAGACCTGGATCTGCATACACAGGATTCTCTGGTTATCGACAATACGCAGCGGTCCTGGCGCAACTCTTTTGAGAATCTGCAAAAGTTATGGAAAAAAGAGCTGACAAACCATATCATCACCTTAAAGCTGGACAACCAGAAGGCTTCTGACATCACAGACACCCTTGAAAAAATCTATGGCAGCCGGCTGGCAAGGCTTTCCCAGACCAATACCCAGGATGTATTCCAATTGTTCATGAACAGTGTGACAGAAAGCTTTGACCCCCATACCCAGTATTTCCCCCCCCGGGTGTCCGAAGATTTTGATATCCATATGAGCCTTTCTCTGGAAGGGATCGGCGCGGTTCTGCAGACCGAATACGAATACACCAAAGTGCTGCGCCTTATCCCGAAAGGCCCGGCTGATAAATCCAATCTGCTGATGCCCGGCGACAAGATCATCGGGGTGGGTCAGGGGAAAAAAGGAGAAATAAAAGATACCATTGGCCAGCGCATCGATGAAGTGGTCAAATTGATCCGGGGACCCAAAAACACCTATGTGCGCCTGAAAATAATTCCGGCCAAAAAAACCGACTCTACTGCCACCATCAGTATCAGGCGGGACAAGGTGAAACTGGAAGAGCAATCTGCAAAAAAGCAGATCACCACCCTTTCGCACAAAAACCAAAATTATAAAATAGGCATTATTGAAATCCCCAACTTTTATATTGATTTTGCCGCCTACCACAGGGGAGAAAAAGATTATAAAAGTACCACTATGGACGTAAAAAAGCTGCTGCTTGAGCTCAGGGAAGAAAATATTGACGGCCTGATCGTAGATCTGCGGGACAATGGCGGCGGGTCTTTAAAAGAAGCAAATGACCTGACCGGCCTGTTTCTTACATCAGGACCCACGGTGCAGATACGCACCAAAAATCAAATGACCCGGCTTTACGATGAAGATCCTTCCATCCAGTATACCGGACCGCTGATGGTGTTGATAAACCGCATGAGTGCCTCTGCTTCAGAAATTTTTGCCGGCGCCATCAAAGATTACCACCGGGGCCTGGTCGTAGGCACCCGCAGTTTTGGCAAAGGCACGGTACAGGAACTAAAGCCTTTGGGAGATGGCAAACTCAAACTCACTTCCGCCAAATTTTACCGGGTATCCGGGGAAAGCACCCAGCACCGGGGGGTGATACCCGATATTTCCCTGCCCCGGATTTACAATCTTGAAGATACAGGTGAAAGTTCTCTGGACGGTGCCCTTCTCTGGGATGCCATACCCGGCATCCAATATAAGGCCTATGCCCCATTGGAACCGCTGTATGATCCTCTTTCCAAACAGTATCAGCAGCGGATAACCCATGATCCCGGCATGGTCTACCTAAAAAGGCAACTGGAACTTACAACAAGACTGGGCAAGCAGACAGACCTGTCTTTGAACATTGATAAGCGGCGAAATAAAAGGCGTTTGCAGGAGCAGGCAGAACTTGAGATTGAAAATGAATACCTGATGGCCTCAGGCAAAGATCCCATTGATTCCCTTGAAGCAAAAGATACCAAACTCAATGGATACAAGGATATCCTTTTGAAACAGGCCCAGTGGATCATGACAGATTTTATCAAGATGGCCCAAAAAAAGGGATATGCATGGTAAAAAAGCGGGCTGCCATATATACGGCTGCCTGCTTCATTACCCTGGTCCTGGCAGCACCGTTTATACTTGGGCCTGTCCTCAATTCCCAATATATCAAATTTCAGGTTGCAGAACTTATTGAAAAAAAAACCGGCGCTGTTCTTACGCCCGACCAGATGGGTTTCACCGTATTTCCGCAACCGGGAATACGCCTGGACACAGTTGACCTGCCTCTGACTCCGGCCATGGGCATTCATGCCAATGCCCTGCAAATACAACTGGATATGGGACAAATTCTGCGCGGCAGGATAATGATTTCAAAAATTATCCTTGAAGATATGGATATCTGGTTCACCCCTGATATACAAGATACCCTTCAATATCCCCAGGAACAGATCAATCAATTGTTTGCACTTTTTTCTGATAACCAGAAAAATATTGCACTTGTCTTAAAAAATGGAAAAACCCGTTTTTTTGGATCACTTGCCGGAACTCTCAGGATTTCAAAATCCGAGCAGACCATAGCATTCAATTGCAAAATTGGGGATTTACACATTAAGAAAAACCACTTTCCCGCGTTTTTCTCATATGAAAAATTTCCCCTGGATGCGTTTAAATCCCCTGGTGCCGATCTTTACGTCCAGCTGAGTCCACGGTCAGGCTTCACCGGCAGCCTGACAATGGAACACTTTTTGATCACATCAGATCAGCTTCCAGACAAAACAATTACCGGCAGCAATTTTTTGTGTGAATTTGGTTTTTCCCGGAACCTTCTTTTTTTCGACCTTGCCCCTGTGCACCTGGATTATCCGGATGCTGTGGTATCTATAAAATTTTCAGATGACAGTACCAGACAGAAAACCGCCCTGACATTTTCTGGAAAAGATATTGACATAGCACAGGCAAGAGAGGCCACCCTGGCAATAGCCCCGGAAAACCGGGTTGTTCTATCATTGTTTGATATTCTGCGCCGGGGAACAGCATCTGACATATCTGTGGCATTTCACGGCCCGTCGGCAAATGCATTGTTTGACGGAAAAAAAATGGTTCTGAAAGGCAGTACCAAAAATGCTGTGGTAAAAGTTCCGCGAACCAGACTTATAGCTGAAGATGTTGCGGGCAGTGCCCGTGTCACACAGGGGGTGCTTGAAATTGATGCCCGCAAAGCACGGATAAAAAACACCCATATCCGCCAGGGTGAGCTTGCCATTGATCTGATGAACCACCAGGATATCCCGTTTAATGGAGAATTCGACCTGGATGTGGATCTTTCCCAGGTGCCCGGCATTTTGATTGCCCTGTTGCCCCAAACCCTGCTTGCCAGAGAACTGACACATGTAAATCA
>JAWOEP010000080.1:0-2904 GCA_046482705.1 Desulfotignum sp. | reverse complement strand
TGGGAAAAAGCCTTTCCCCATTTGGAAACAGGGATGAACAATGATCTGTTTCTCATGGATAACACGGGCCGGCTGCTTACCCCTTCGGTTTATCTGGGTTCTTCTGACAGCCGGACCAGCCTGGATGAAACCCTTTTTTCCGGCCCGGAAGGCATCAGGCATATCCAGGCGCCGGACAACACCCCTCTGCTGGCCGGATATGCAAAAATCACCGGCACCGACCTGACCCTGGTAAAGCTGCAGCAGGCAGACCGGCTCAAAGATCTCTGGCTCAAACCCCGGCTCAAACTGCTCTGGTTTCTGTGCGCCAGTATCGGTTTCATTTTGCTGTCCACCATGGGCATGGCCACCTTTCTGGTGAGCCGGATCCATAAATCCGAACGTATGCGCATCGCAGCCCTGCACCATGAAGAGCATGCCAACCGCCTGGCATCCATCGGCCGCCTGGCATCGGGTGTGGCCCATGAGATCAACAATCCCCTGGATATCATCAACCAGAAAACCGGGTTGATCATTGACCTGCTGACCCTTGAAAAGCAGGCCCGGCCGGACCAGCGCCTGCTTCCCCTTGCCGAAGATGTGCTGGAAGCGGTGAAACGCTGCGGCACCATTACCCGGCAGCTGCTGGATTTTGCCAGGCATATGGAACCCTGCGTGGAGCCGGTGGATATGGAAGAGGTGATCTCCCAGGTGCTGGCCCTGCTGGAAACAGATGCCCGTCAAAGGAATATCACCATCCAGGTGCCCCCGGTCCCGGAAATCCCTGGATTTGCCTGTGACCGCAGCAGCCTGGTCCAGATTTTTCTGAACCTGGCGGAAAACGCCATCACGGCCATGGGAAAAACCGGCACCCTCACCATTGCCGTCACCCATGAAAAAACCGGCCTTGTTACAATCAGGGTGTCTGACACCGGCAAAGGGATCTTACCGGAAGATCTGCCCAAAATCTTCGAGCCGTTTTACACCTCCAGAACCGACCGGTGGGGTGCCGGGCTGGGCCTGGCCATCACCTACGGCCTGATCCGGGAGATGGGCGGTGATATCAGAGTAAAAAGCGCGGTGGGCAAAGGTACCCGCTTTACACTGACCCTGCCGGTGAAGGCAGGCCGGCAGAGTACATCGGACGGATCCCTTCTGCTGCCTGGAGCAGATATGCCGGCGGGGGTAACATCCGGTGATAATGACACCAGGGGGAATGTGTATGCAAAATCATGATCTGTCCCCTGACAGAAACGGAATAGCATTTTTCGGCACCCTGTCCGCCGCCGTCACCCATGACATGAAAAACTTTCTGGCCATTATCAATGAAAACGCTGGACTGCTGGGAGATCTGGCTGCCAGAGCCCAAAACGGACCGGTTTCCATAGATCCCCGAAAGGCCGCCCTGATCAGTGAAAAAATCAGGAAACAGGTGCACCGGGCAGATGGCATGATAAAACAGTTCAACCGGTTTTCCCACAGCATGGACCATGCACAGGAAACCGTGGATATGGAAGAGATGGTGCACCTTGTGGCCGGGCTGGCAGAGCGGATCATCCGTCACCACAACATCTTCCTGACCGTGACGACCCCACCCGTTCCCTGCCGCATCCAGGCCCATCGCTTTGATCTGCTGCACCTGATATTCCGGGCGGTTGAAATTACCTGTGAGATTCTGGACAATGCACCCAAAGACACCCAAAAACATGTGACGGTGAGTTTTGGCAGCAACCCTCTGGTGCCTGAAATCTGTTTTATGCGTGATACCACAACAGATCCCGGCCGGGGCACCCTGTTTGAAAACCCAAAAGACCGGGCCCTGCTGGACCGTGTGAACTTGCATGTAAAAACAACCGATACCGGTAACGGGTTCTGCCTGTGCAAAACCCCTTGAAAACAATAATAATTTGCCGGAACTGAAAACGGCAACAAGATATATGAAAACATAAGGAGAAAATCATGTCTGAAAAAGTATTGCTGGTGGATGATGAAAAGGATTTTTTAGATATCATGTCTGAACGGATGCAGGCCCGGGGCATGACAGTAAAAACCGCTGACTCGGCTGACAAAGCCATGGCCATGCTCCAAAGCGAAAGCTTTGATGCTATTGTCATGGATTTCAAAATGCCGGGTATAGACGGCATCCAGGCCCTGAAAAACATCAAGGACCAAAAACCGGAACTGCAGATCATTCTGCTCACCGGATATGCCACGGTGGAGAAAACCGTGGAGGCCATGAAAATCGGTGCCACGGATCTGCTGGAAAAACCCGCAGATCTGGAGGCCCTGGCAGCGAAAATCAAGCAGGCCAAAACGGAAAAAATGCTGCTGGTGGAAAAGCAGACTGAGGATAAAATCAAGGATATTCTCCAGCGGTTTGGCGGATAAACCGGCATGGTTTCATCCAGGCCACCCGCATGCTGTACTCTCGGGTTTCCGGCTTTGTCTTGTAATTTCAATCGACAATGCTTGACAAAAACCCTTTATCTGCCTTATTAAAACAGAATTTATGAACGTTAAGGCGAGGAAAAACGCCTTGTAAAGATGATTGCATATGCAAAAAAACATTAATTTATCAAAAAATGTAGGAGTGACATGAATACAAAAGCGACAGCCTCATCCGGTATTCAGATAGACTGGAAGCGGATCATGTTTCTGATGATTGGAGTAATTTTGTTTTCCGTTGTGTACCTTTCTCCTCCCTGGCCTGATGCCGTGGATCCCATGGGCAAGGCATTCACCCTCTCCCCCCAGGGCAAGGCTGCCATTGCCCTGTTTCTTTTGGCCGGCACCTGGTGGGTGTTTGAAGTGGTGCCCATTGGCGTCACCGGCCTGACCATCGGTGTGGTCCAGGCCCTGTTTTTCATCCGGCCGGCTGCCGATGCGTTCAAGGATTTCATGGACCCGTCGGTATTGTTTATCTTC
>JAWOEP010000031.1:0-3297 GCA_046482705.1 Desulfotignum sp. | reverse complement strand
CCTTTAAAGCCTCTCTGATGGCCATGGCCACGGCATGGTTGCATTCTGGGGCAGAGATATAGCCTTCGGACCGGGCAAAAGTGAGGCCGCTTTTAAAGGTTTCCAGCTGGTGAATGGCTTCCGGCCGGATGATGCCGTCCAGGATCAGCTGGCTGACAATGGGGGACATGCCGTGGTACCGCAGCCCGCCTGCATGGATGGGGGCAGGCACGAAATTATGGCCCAGGGTGTGCATGGGCAGCAGGGGGGTCATCTGCACGGTATCGCCGAAATCATAGGAAAAAGGCCCCCTGGTCATGGTGGGACACGATGTGGGCTCTACTGCAATGATGTCGATCTCTTTGCCGTTGATCTTGTCCCTGGCAAAGGGGAAGGCCAGACCGGCAAAGTTGCTGCCCCCGCCGGCGCTGCCGATGATGACATCCGGGTAGTCCCCTGCCATTTCCATCTGTTTCTGTGCCTCCAGCCCGATGATGCTCTGGTGGATCATCACATGGTTCAGCACCGATCCCAGGGCATATTTGGTGTTCTCATCAGATACCGCTTCCTCCACTGCTTCGGAAATGGCCATGCCCAGAGATCCGGGAGAATCCGGATTTTTTTCCAGAATGGACCGGCCCGCCTTTGTTTCCGTGGAGGGGCTGGCCGTGCAGTTGGCCCCCCAGGTTTCCATCATCAGCCGGCGGTAGGGTTTCTGGTTGTAGGAGATTTTCACCATGAACACCTTGCATTCAATGCCGAAAAACGCGCAGCACATGGCCAGGCTGCTGCCCCACTGGCCTGCCCCGGTCTCGGTGGTGATCTTTTTGGTGCCTGCCACCTTGTTGTAATAGGCCTGGGCCAGGGCGGTGTTGGGCTTGTGGGAGCCTGCCGGGCTCACCCCTTCGTTCTTAAAGTAGATCCGGGCCGGGGTATCCAGGGCCTTTTCAAGGTTTCTGGCCCGGAACAAAGGAGAGGGCCGCCAGATGGCGTATCTGTCCAGGATTTCTTCAGGAATGTCGATCCACCGGTCCGTGCTCACTTCCTGTTCAATAAGGTTCATGGGAAAAATCGGGGCCAGATCTTCAGGCCCGCAGGGCTGACCCGTGCCCGGATGCAGGGGCGGTTCCATGGGGGTGGGCATGTCTGCCATGATGTTGTACCATTTGCGGGGCATTTCCTGTTCGGTAAGCAAAAACTTTTGGGTCTTCATGGGATCTCCTTTAATGGCAAAGTTAATGAAGGTGACGGCCGTTGACTGAAAAAATGTCCTCCTTGTATTACGTGGTTTACATTATCGGGCTGTAAAGTTTTTAAAAATGCCTGTTCTATGCCTAATTTTCGACCCCGATAAATGCGCCGGGATCTGCCATAAACGCTTTGTAAAGCCGGTAATAATCAGTATCTTCATACTGGACCGGCAGAATTTGCGGCCCGTCAAACCCGTAAATCATTGCCTCTGGACAGGCCATGAGAATGGGGGAATGGGTGGCGATGACAAACTGGGCATGGCCTTTGCCGCTTTCTTTGACAATAAGGTTGAGCAGGTCCACCAGGGACCTGGGAGACAATGCGGTTTCCGGTTCATCCAGAAAATACACCCCTTTGCGCCGGTACCGGCTGGCAAAATAGGCCATCAATGACTGGCCGTGGGACTGGGTGATGAGCGATTTTCCGCCGAAATAATCCAGCATGGGCCGGTCATTGACCGCCCACTCCTCCAGTTTTCTGGCAAAATGGGAAAAAATCTGGGACCCGAAATAGGATCCCGGCACCTGCTCCCGGGTCCAGGTGACCGACAGGTGGCGGTACAGATTTTTTTCATGGGGATTGGCCTCGCACCGCAGATAAAATTCCGGCTGCCAGATGTGGATCCCGCAGCAGATGGCCAGGGCCTCCAGCAGGGTGGATTTGCCCGTGCCGTTCTCCCCGGAGAATATGGTGACAGGCTGGTTGAACAAAAGTGTTTGTGTCTGCTGCAGCACTTCCAGGCAGAAAGGGTATGCCTGTTCATCCGGAAAGGTGTGCCGGTGAATCGCAGCGCTTTCCAGAAACATCAGGCAGATCCTTTGTCCGACCGGGACGGATCTTCTGTGGTATTTTTTTGGGCCTGCTGGATCAGGTCCACCAGGGTCTGCATTTTGGGCCGGCCCTGGTGCGCAAATACTGCGGCAAACGCTTCCCCGGACAAAGTCTGTTTAAAATACCCCACCACATCGAACCGATGATGCCAGCAGTCCAGTGACTTGAAGCAGGGACTGTCCATATTTTCAACTCTGCAATACCCGAAATGCACCTGGTGCCCCAGCCTGGGGCATCGGACCTGTACGTCGTCGGAAGGCGGCGCTGTGGAAAAAGTGCTCATGAATCCTCCTCTCACCCTTGGTTTTTGTTTATGGCAATCACAGGGACATGTCAAGTATTATCATCAAGGATCATCGCATCCCATCAGCAAATCGCTTTGCCGGCCTTTTTGTTATTTTTCCGCTGTCAGGGGCTCTTTGCCTGAACAACGGTGAAACCTTTTGGCGGTCTGCTGATGCCCTGGTCCGCAATTTTGATTTCATTGATGTGATGACATGTATTCAGTGACAGCTTGACTCAAAAGCCCTGAACGTGTTTCTCCATGTTTTTTGGCAAAATAATCTACGGAATTCAACAATCTTTCCGGCATTGTGATATTGATTCTTTTTGATTTGAGAGACAATTTGCTTAGATCGACGTCAACAATTGCCCAGATACCGTTTTTAAACTCTTTTTTATCTTTATGTTTTTCAATGGTTGTGGCGACCGGGATAGGCTCAGAATCAAGTAAAATACCCTCAATATGGCATTCTGCTGCTTCCTGGGCGTTTGCCAAAGCCTCTTCGATTGTATCACCTGCAGAAAAACAGCCCGGTAAGTCAGGAAAGGTAATACCATAATCTGAATCTTTGTCTTTATGGATTACAACTGGAAATTTCATAGTTTTTACCTCCATTGCCAACCAGCCTGCCGGTAAATATTTCGAAGTGTCCCGACAGGGAGGTCTTTTTTGGGATGGGGAACAGTGACCTTACCCGGCCTTTCCGGATGTTTAAATTGATGATGGTCTCCCTTTGTATGATGGAGAATCCAACCGTCACCTTTGAGCCTTTGTATTATTTCCCCACTTTTCATAATGTGTATTATACACACCAAATCGGTTGATTGTCAATAATTTCAATAGGCCTTACTATCACAGTGTTTGTCATAGCAGTGTCACAGCCCGGTGTCATAGTTTGGCACAATTATGACAAAACATAATGGCGTGTTACCAGCTTATTCCCATATTTTTCC
>JAWOEP010000386.1:0-3750 GCA_046482705.1 Desulfotignum sp. | reverse complement strand
GCGACCTTAAAGGCTACATTGATGATTGTCTCGACTATTCCGATTACAAACCCAACGACCCTGAGGTCGCCTCGCAATCCACTTTCCACCTGATCCTTCTGAAGCTTGAGCTTAAAGGGCAGTTCCGCCTTGAACTGGTTGGAATAAGAACTGACCAGGATATTGGCGACCTCGCCAAAGGCTCCAGGGGGTATCGGCCTTAGACCGCCGCCTGCTCAAGACCGCCCGCATATTCCGGGTCGGAAAACGGCGCATCCTGAAAGACCTGATCCTGCCGGGCATCTATCCGTATGTACTCGCCGGGCTGTCCTATGCCCTGGGCTCCGGCTGGAAAATCGCGGCAGTAGCGGAATTTCTCTCCAGCTCCAAAGGCATCGGGGCGCGGATTTACTGGTCCTACCGCATGCTGGAGATGCCGGAGCTGTTTTCATGGGCGCTGGTGCTCATCGGCCTGGGTGTCGGCCTGGAATTCACCCTGATCCGGTGGCTGCGCCGCAGGGCCGAAGGGGGATGGCATGCTTGAGATGCAGGGGGTATCCAAGTCCATCAAAGGCAAACCGGTGATCGGAAATGTAACCCTGTGCCTGGACCGGGGGAATATGGTCTGCCTGGCCGGACCTTCCGGCGTGGGAAAAACCACTCTGCTGGAGATCGCCGCCGGGATGATTGCACCGGACCGGGGAATGGTCAGGCGGCATTCACACCGGATCGGGTGCGTGTTTCAGGATACCCCGCTGCTGCCCTGGGCCAGTGCCCGGGACAACATCGATTTTTTTCTGTCCACCCACATGTCGTTGGACAAGCGCCGGGCAGCCGCAGAATACTGGCTTGGGAAAACAGGGCTGGCAGATGCGGCCCGCAAAAAACCCCCGGAAATGAGCGGGGGCATGAAACGGCGCCTTGCCATTGCATGCAGCTTTGCCCTGGACCCGGATATCCTGCTGCTGGATGAACCCCTGGCCTTTCTGGACGGTCACTGGCAGCACCGGCTGTCCCGGGAGATCGCTGACCTGCATGCCTGCGGATCCACGGCCATTTTACTGGTCAGCCATCAACTGGAACCTATCAGAGATATTGGTGCCGCCATTGTACACATCGATGCCGCACCGGTGAGAATAGATCCGATCACTTGAATTTCCGGCCGAATGCCTGTTTCAAAGTCTGCTGAAAAAAATTCAAAAAACCGCTTGACAAAAAATCCATGCCATGAAATATATGGCAAATATTTTTTTGTTAGCTGAGATAAACATATTTGTTATTTAAAAATTAAGTTTCGCTTTTAATAAAATAGATTGAATAAATAACTTGATCAGGGGAACCATAATGACGCTTGACCAACTCACACCGGGAAGCAGTTGCACCATCACCGGGCTGTCCGCCAAAAACATGCTGGGACAGCGCCTTCTTGACATGGGGATTTTTCCGGGCCTGACGTTGCGGGTGATCCGCAACGCCCCCCTGGAAGATCCCATGCAGGTGGAGATCGCAGGATACTCCATCAGCCTGCGCCATGAAGAGGCCCTGTTCGTGGCTGAAAACCGTGGCATAAAAATTGATACCACTGCCCTGTCCAGGAGCCTGGGGGTTCCTGTGGTGCCCACCGCCATCACAAAGGGCAAAGGCAAAACCGATCTCCAGGCAGCGATCCTGGAAACCTCCGAACAAGGGCTTTCCAGGGTACCGGCCCGCCGAAGGGATTGCCCGACCCTGTGTCACTCTGTCCCGGGAACGGAAAAAGAGCATATCCGACCGCATCGATGCCCTGGTCTGCCACAAGCTGGCCGGCCCGGTGTTAATGGTGGGGGTGCTGGAACGGGCCTTAGAACGGGTGTGGCTGTTCATCCGGAAAATCACCACCATTGTGGTGGCCGTAGCCGTGATCATTTTCGTGCTGCTCCAGTTTCCCGGCATCTGCCAGGCCCACACCCCGCTGTTTTCCTGCTATGACAACGGGGACGGGTCCATCACCTGCGAGGGCGGGTTTTCCGATGGATCATCCGCCACCGGTGTTGCGGTCCGGGTGGTGGACAAGGACGGCAAGGAGCTGATGGCGGATAAGCTGGATGAATTCAGTGAATATACCGTGGATAAGCCTTCCGGGGAGTTTACGGTGATTTTTGATGCCGGAGAGGGCCACCAGATCAAAGTGCCCGGCAAGGAGATCTTCTGAAAATGCTGCTGTGTCCGTATGAAATAATCATGCTGCAACTTTTCGGATGACAGCATGATTTGTTGTGCCCGCCCGGGCATGACGTCAGTATGTTTTTGTTCAACCAGGGTGTTGAACATCCCTGTTAATTTCCATTCACATTGATTGAAGGAGAAAAAAAATGAAAAAACAGATTATTGTACTTGTAAGTTTGGTTTCACTCATTTTGTCTTCACAGGCTTTTGCCCATTTCCAGCTCATCCATACCCCGGATGCAGCCCTGGAAGGCGGCGGCAAAATCCCTCTGGCCCTGGTGTTCACCCATCCCTTTGATGCGGGCCATACCATGGACATGGGAACACCCGAGCAGTTCTTCGTACTGCAGAGCCGGGGAGAAAACCCGGTGAAAAAAAAGGACCTCATGGACACGCTGGTGCCTATTTCCTGGCAGAGCCTGACAAATTCGGGAAAGGCATTTAAAACAACCTACACGGCCCGGGGCGGGGACCATATCTTCTGCCTGGTACCGGACCCCTATTTTGAAGCGGAAGAGGACTCCTATATCCAGCAGATGACCAAGGTGATCATCAATGTGGGGGGTATCCCCGGAGAATGGATGGAACCGGCGGTCGAAGCCCCCCAGAGTGCGTTTGAAATGCAGACCATTTTCGCCGATGACAACGGCATTTTCACCTTCGGCATTCCCAGGGCCGGCTGGTGGGGATTTGCCGCCCTGGACCTGGACGGGGAAGCCACCCATAAGGGCAAACCCTGCTCCAAGGACGCGGTGATCTGGATCAAGGCCGTTGACATGTAAAGGTTCTCATCTAACGCGGGAAATCCGCAACATGTGTGCCTCTCCTCATTTTCTTGTTCGTAACAGAAACAAAGGAGAAGGGCACCAGTTTATTGGAAAATTGTATATAAAAAAGGAAAAGGAAAAAAATGAAACCGATCGTTGCAACTTGGCGCACAGCATTATGTCTGATGTTACTGACCTTTTTGATTTCCCCTGCCATGGCCCAGGATGCCGCATCCACGCGCACAGTGGGGGGAGTCAAAAGTATTGAAGACCGGGTTCGGCACCTGGAGGAGTCCATCGGCCGGGAAGTCGAAGGCGGGAAATGGTTCCAGCGGATTCAGGTGGAAGGTCTCATCGAGTTCGAGGCAGCCCACACCAGGACCAGGTTTTCCGATCCGGGCGAGGCTGATGAAGAAGAAAACGACATGGATCTGGCCACAGTGGAACTGATAGTGGATGCTGCAATTTCAGACCAGGTGGACGGTCATGTCATGTTTAAATATGAAGAAGATGACCTGTTCGTTGATGAAGGGTTCATCACCCTTTCCGGCACTGACGCATTCCCCGGATTTCTGACAGCGGGACGCCAGTACCTGCCCTTCGGGTATTATGACAGCCATTTCGTCACCGATCCCGCCACCCTGGTGCTGGGAGAAACCAATGACGGTGCCGTGGTGGCCGGATACCGGTTTGCCGGCGACATGGTGGAGGTGTCTGCCGGCCTGTTCAACGGGGCTGTCGGTGAAACCGGCGACGACGACATGGTGGACAGTGTGGTGGCGGCGGTTGCTTTCCAGCC
>JAWOEP010000244.1:0-5701 GCA_046482705.1 Desulfotignum sp. | reverse complement strand
ACCAGAAACATCAGTCCTGAGATGATGAAAAACGGGCCCATGAGCTTGAACTGCATACTGCCGGCAAACTGGCTGAAATCAGAAGAACTCGACAGGATGACAAACATGAGAAATGCAATGCAGGAAATGGCCAGAAACTTGAACCGAAAATGAAAAAATACAGAGGGGGAAGGTTTCTCTTCCATGGAATCACTCCTTGATTACATATGATACAATCTGGGCAAAAGCAGGTTTTCCAGGTCCCGGCGCTGCTGCTCAAACCTTTCGGGTGTGTCAACCGGTTCCAGTACTACCTCAGGACCAAAGGTGATACACACCCGGGAAAACGGTCTGGGCAGCATGAACCGGTCCCAGGAATTAAAGAACCAGGCATTGTCTGCCGTCACCGTAAACGGTACCACCCTGGCCCCGGCTGCATGGGCCATGCGGATAATCCCGGGTTTTATCTTTCCCATGGGTCCCCTGGGGCCGTCAAGGATATGGGCGCCGAATCCGTATTCTTTTAAATGGGCGATCATGGCATACATGGCTTCTTTCCCCCCCCGGGAAGAAGACCCGCGCGGGGTATGCCATCCCACCCGGTTGGCCACCCCGGATATGAGGTCCCCGTCATGGCTTCGGGAAATCATCAACCCGGGGTTGTAGGGGGCATAGGTTTTGAAATGCCTGATGGCTGAAAAAAACTGCTGGTGCCAGGTGCACAGCAGCACTGGAATACCCTGATCCAGAAGTTTTTTCCAGCAGTCTTCATTTTCAACCCGAAGCCGCAAAGTTCTGCTGTAGCATTGCACCAGGTAAAAAGCAAACCAGATAAACGGCCGGGTATAAATCACAAATTTCAATCGTTTGAACATGACTGCCCCCCTCCGCTGGGTCAGAATCGCAATGTAACAGATACGCGGGACAATTCCAATCAATAATTGGCTGACCTGAATATTTGCTATAAGCATCACGGGTTTTCGACCTTTTGCTGCACCACTCTGTCACCGGTCCCGCCCCTGGTGGTATCCTGTGCCCGGCCCGAGACCCTGCGGGGGCCTGGTTCTATGTGAATAATGAAATACAGCGATCCATTCTCTGACTTCAAAGCATCCCGGCATATTTTACCAGGCCCCCTCCGGCTCTGACGGTCCGTTCACAGGATACCACCAGGGGCTCCCCATAGCGTGCACGCTACTATAGCAAATATTCAGCGGGTAACCTCTGGAAAATACAACTGTCAAATGGGTCCAGGGTCCGCTTCACCTGTTTGTCGGCGTCTGTTTCAACGTCCAGTGGCGGGCGGTCTTTGCTGGTCGAAACCATTTTGCCACGTTTGTTACAGCGTGTAAGGCATGCGCAGCGTTAAGAACGGCAAACTGTTTGAGGACATACCTGCCCGCAGTTTTTGCCGTTTAGCAAAGCATGCCATACACGCTGTCAAACGGGGCAAACCGGTGAGACCAGCAAAGACCGCCCGCCACGGGTCTGGACAAACAGGTTGCCGACAGGGGGCGGGTATCAAGCAGCTGAACAGGATATGTTTACATGAGATGGTCCGTCCTGCATTGCTCCCGGCGAGAGTATCCGGTCATAGTATCTTGTATAACGGGCCGCCTTTGCAGGCCATCTGCTCCACCCGCCGGGATACATCAGGGTCCGGCACCAGCGGTGCTGCATGAAAGGGTTTGGTTCTGGCATCAATGACCAGGGGCCCTGCACATCCCCAGTGCTTGCACACAGTTTTTTCCTTTACTCCGTATACATCATGGGATGGATTGGAGCGCAAAAATGTCACCCACAAAAAATTGGCAAAGGTGTCTGCACAAAACCGTGCATCATCCACCACCACCACCAGGGCCAGACCGGACAGGTCTTTTGTTTTCTGCAGACAGGTTTTGATCTGGTTGATCTGGTGTCTGGCCCGGGGATAGGAAACAAAGGCCGGTCCCTGAACCACGGCCATGCCCGGGGCAGCCATCAGGGCCCGGGAAAACCCCTCCGGCAGCGACAATTGCCCGGGCAGCCGGGTACACAGCTGTCTTTTCACAGGCCCTGCCGCTGCCATCACCAGTTTGGAGCCCTGGTTGATCTGCCCGCCGGAATAATCCAGGGTATCCATGGTGGTGCGGGTAAAAAAATGCAGGTCCCTGGAAAAATCCAGGCGCTCCAGCACATGGACAAAAAAGGTTTTTTCATCGTTAACATCCAGATCCGGACAGTCCTCATGGGCTGCCACCAGCAGATACTTGGCAAGAGAAAGCTGCCCGGTTCCCAAGATCGCATTGGCATGGGTGAGCAGCTCCCTGGGCATGGGTGCTTCATAAGGCAGATAGCCTTCTCTGGCCTTGGCCAGCAGCAGCGGATGCACCCCGGCTGCATCCACGGCATTGACAGCTGTGACCCCGGGGATGGTTTTGGCAACCGCATTCCGGGTGATCTCATGGATGAGCCGGCCGAAATTGCTGTCCTCCTGCGGGGGCCGTCCCACAACGGTAAAGGGAAAAACAGCGCCGGACCTGTGGTACACAGAAGCCACCCTGATATAGGGAAACGCATGGGTTTGGGAATAATATCCCAGATGATCCCCAAAAGGGCCTTCCGGTTTTGTCTGATGGGGCATGATCCAGCCGGTGATGCAAAAGTCTGCATCTGATGACAAAACAAACCCTTTGTGACGGGTATACCTGAAATTGCGGCCTGCCAGGGCCCCGCCAAAAGCAATTTCCGGCACCCCTTCCGGCAAAGGCATGACTGCAGCCAGGGCATGGGCTGGTGGACCGCCGATGAAAATGGTCACTTTCAAGGGCTGGTTTTTTGCCAATGCGTTCTGGTGGTGGGTGCTGATCCCCCGGTGCAGTTGATAATGCAGCCCCACCTCCTCATTGATCCGGTACTGGTTGCCTGACAGCTGAATTCTGTACATGCCCAGGTTGGACCGCAATACAGCATCCGTGTCCGGATCCTGGGAAAACACCTGGGGCAAAAGTACGAATGCGCCGCCATCCTCCGGCCAGCAGGTAATCAGCGGCAACTTATCAATACTGGTGGAATGGGCCAGCACCCCGGGGCTCGGGCATGGCACAGGCAGAGAATGGGCCAGGGCCGTACCTGCCTTGATCAGCCGGCCCGGGGATCTTACGGCCTGCATGGGGGAAAATTTCATGTCCACCAGGGCCTTTACCTGATCCAGTTCCGGTTCAAAAATTTTTACTGTGCGCGCCCAGGTGCCGTAAAGATTTGACAGGGCCGGAAATTTTGCATGTTTTACCTTTTCAAAAAGCAGGGCCGGACCGCCCGCATCAAACACCCGCCGCGTTATTTCAGCCATTTCCAGGTGCGGGTCCACTGTCTGGCTGATGCGGACCAGTTCTTTTTCCTGCGCCAAAAACCGCACACATTGCCCAAGGCTTTTACATTTCATGAATCAATGGGTTTCCACCAAAAATTTACTGGGCATAACCCCACTCTTTCAACCGCTTGTAGGCATACTGGGAATACTGGTTGGAGGTATAATTGATCATTTTCAAATACGCGGTATAATCAGCTGCCGCTGCCTGCTGCCGGCCCAGATTTTCCTGTGCATACCCTTTGTAGAAAGTCAGCTGGGGATTGCCCGGCAGCAGCTGATCACCTTTGACAAAATTTTCATAGGCCCGGGAAAACTGTTTGGTTTTCACATGGGCAAGACCTGCCACATAATGGCCCTGGTATTCGGCAGGATACAAATCAATGGCCGCGCCGGCATAGGATGCTGCCTCAGCAGGTTTTTCCTGGATGAGCAGGCATTTTGCCATAAGCACATGGGCGGTATAATCATCTTTTGCCTGATCCAGGGCGGATGCAAAGGCAGTCCTGGCGTTGTCATACTTTTCCCGGGCCAGATATTTTTCTCCTTCCTGCATGGAAAGAACAGCCGCTTTTATTTTTCTCAAACCGGCGATCCGGTCCATGTACCGTTCTTTCAGTAAAGAAGCATTCCTGGTTTGGCTGTATGGTCCCTGGTCCCGCTGGACAGCTGCTGCCAGACGTTCGTCACTCATGGGATGCGTGGAGAAAAGCAGTTGCGCTGATGAGGGTTTCTGCTTGTTCAGCGTATTGAGCATCTCCATGAGACCCACAAACCCTCTGGAATTATATCCGGATTTTACCATGTATTCATGGCCCAGAAAATCCGCTTCCCGTTCATTGTCCCGGCTGTATTTGGCCAGATACAGTCCCTGGCCCAGTGCCCCCAGCTGCTGGGTGAGATTGCCGAGGCCCTTGGCCTGGGAATCCATCAGAACAGAAAGCCCCCCCACCACCAGGGAGGATAGCTGGCTTTTAGACATCTGTTCCGCTGTATGGCGGGCATTGACATGGCCCAATTCATGGCCCAGCAGTGCCGCCAGTTCCGCCTCATTATCCAGGCGCAGCAAGATCCCTCTGGTCACGGCTATGGATCCGCCGGGAAAGGCATAGGCATTGATATAGGTAGCATTGACACACTGAAAATTATAGGGCATGGCCGGCCGGTGAACATGGGGCACCAGATCCTGTCCCACCTGATTGATATACCGGTTCAGGGACTGGTCCTGGATAACCCCGTAGTCTGAGGAAAATTGAAAAGGAGTCTGCTGACGGTCAACAGCGATCTCCTGGTCCCGGGACATCATCATCAGCTGGCGCTGGCCGGTGACAGGATCTGTTGCACAACCATAAATATGGAGCAGGCCTGCAGCAGATACGGTGACAGACAGGCCCAAAAACTGCCGGCGGGTGAGCAGCCGGTCCTTTGACAGCTGCAGTATTTTATCATGCATAATTTTTCCTTTATTTCCCGGACACACCGTTTTACTATCAGGCTTTAAAAAACATGCCAATGACAAGAAACAAGGTTCCCACCCCTAAGATAAATCCGAACAGCGGCAGTTCAAACACCAGAAAAGACATTATATTTTCCACAACTTCCAGGGGAATGAATGTAACAACGGATTCGGCATACTCTCCCATAAGCCGGGAAAGGGTCAGGCCCGTCCAGAAGTTGTCTGCCTCCATAAAACTGGAAATCCCGTTGAACAGCCACACAAAAAAGCCCCCAAGCAGGCACCATATTCCCATTCTGGTCCACATAATTAGGTTTCCTATCATCTTTCATGTCTTGATAACCAGAACTTTTTGGTAAACCGGCTTTTTTTCGGGTCATCAAGACGCTGGTTCCTGTTATTTTGATCTCAAGTATATTCACCCCCCTGTTCCGCGTCAAGTCTTTGGATTGTAAACCGCTCTTTTCTTTGGCCCGCGGTTGTGGTACATCCCTGAATAACCATGACCGCATCCGCTTCCATATTCAAAAAAATCGGCATTGCCTCATTTATCATGATGGCCTCGGTTTTCGCCAGCCGGATCATCGGCCTTGTGCGGGAAATGGCCATTGCCTGGGCCGGCGGTGCCCGGGCCGGGGTGGACGCGTACCAGATCGCCTTTGCCCTGCCTGAAATCCTCAACCATGTGGTGGCCAGCGGATTTTTATCCATCACCTTTATCCCCATTTTTGCCAGATATATTTCCCGGGGCAGAGACCCCGAGCCCGGTGGGCGCGAGCACCCAGACGACCGGGTACAGCGTCCAGAGGACGACCGTGATGTTCCGGAGGGTCCCGAAGACGGCCCGGACGCGGTCTCTCTCGGCCGACGCCGATCGCGGGTTAAATGCCACTGAAGACTACGCATTTAGTCTAAGA
>JAWOEP010000233.1:0-7194 GCA_046482705.1 Desulfotignum sp. | reverse complement strand
ATGTATCTAAGTATAGTCCGTCGTATTCTTCGAGTAATTTACGGTAACCGGGAAGATCATGAAGCCCAAGATGTGGAATAATCAGTTTTAAGCCGGCAAAACGTTTTTTGGTGATATAGCCTACCTCCTGGACATTGTCCAAAAACACATCCCGTTCGGCAAATCGGAGCTGGAGCAGGCGGGCAGATGCACGGCACCGGGAATTTTTCGCAGTTCTGGAATCAATGAAAAACAGATTTTTCTTTTTCAGGATGGTAAAGATCTGGTTCATCTGGTTGGCATGGGTGGTGAACATGGATCCCATGTGGTTATTGACCCCTGACACCCCATGGACCTCACCCAGATTTTTTTCCAGCTGGGCAATCAGCACATCAGGGGGCATGCTGGTGAGCAGGGCCCCGGGCCCTGGATTCACCGCTGGATATTCCATTGGTTCCATGGGCAGGTGCAGCATGATTTCAGCACCTTTTTCAGCCAGTATTCTGGAGGTGACCCGGCCGAATGGAGACCATGGCAATACGGAAAAGCTGATATTGGGCTCCAGTGTATACAGGGCCATTGCAATTTTTTTATCATATCCGATATCATCGATAATAAGGGCAATTCTTATGGTATCATCTTCCGGCAGCGGCCTGACAACAGAAGGCTCTTTTCGGATATCACCCAGTCCCTCAAAGACTTCATATACAATGGGGTGTCCATTTTTTTCCATAAGTCCGGACTGGGGTTTTTTGGGGGAGAGCTCACTGATATCTTCATAAACGGGAGCGGGTTTGTCCAGGCCCTCTGATTTGTAAGTATCTGGTGAAGGGGCAGGTTTGTCCGCAGTCTTGGATGCCTTTTCCGGCAAGGGTGCCGGCTGCCGGATATACATATCCGCCAGCATGGCCCCTGTAAGACAAACACCCACCAAAATCAGAACACCGATAATCACCTTTTTTAATTCCAGCGGCACATCAACTTTTTTTGGGGTGCCGGTCTTTTTTTTAGAAGAAACCGATTTTTTTGTTCGGGATGTTTTTTTTTTGGTTACTGATTTTTTGGGCACTGCTTTTTTTGATACTGATTTTCTGGGTGCCGGTTTTCCGGCACCCTTTTTTTTAATTGCCATTTACTTTTTTGAAAACTCCATAGCTTATCAGGATATCAAGGGCTCTTCTCACCTGGGCGTCCTGGAGAAGCTGTTCAGTTTCCTGCTGCTGCTGCGACTGTCTGGATGGCTCCTGCGGCGGTGTTCCGGATTCTTTATCATCTTCTGCTTCAGGCACCAGACTGTTTTGCAGATCTTTTTCCTTAACCATCCTGTCAAAGGCAGAGGGTTGTTTTGTCTCTTTTTCCAGGATGGCCCGGGACGCTGCAATATCGGGCTGGATGCCTTTTGCCTGTATGGATCTGCCGCTGGGCGTGTAATACCGGGCAATGGTATATTTGAGACCGTATCCATCTTTCAATGGACGGACAGTCTGGACCGATCCTTTCCCAAAAGAAGGCGTGCCCAAAATCAGTGCCCGGGAATGGTCCTGCAACGCGCCTGCCACAATTTCAGAAGCAGACGCAGACCCACCGTTGATCAGTACCACAATGGGATATTTCCGGTCAATTTTGCCGGGACGGGCTTCATATACCTGGGGATTTTTTTCCTGGCGCCCCTTGATGGATACAATCACACCCTGGTCCAGAAAAAAATCAGAAGCCTTGATGGCCTGATCCAGCAGTCCCCCGGGATTATCCCGCAGGTCAATAACAAGCCCTTTGAGATCGTTTTCACCTGTTTCCAGTTTTTCCAGATGCTCTGCAATCTCTTCATGGGTATTCATCCTGAAATTGGTGATCCGCAGATACCCGTATCCGGGTTTAAGCCTTGCCGATCTTACGCTGGTCATGGGAATCAGGTCCCGTTTCAAAGAAAACACCAGAGGCGCGGGTTCATCCTCCCGGATAATGGTGATTTCCACTTCTTCATGCCTGGGACCCCGCATCTTGCTCACCGCCTCCCACAATGCCATGCCTTTGGTGGATTCACCATCAATTTTCACAATGATATCCCCGGCAAAAATGCCGGCTTCATAGGCAGGGGTTCCCTCAATGGGAGACACCACAGTCAATATACCGTCTTTCATGGTAATTACAATGCCGATGCCGGAAAATTCCCCTTTGGTGTCATCCTGCAGGTCATCAAAGGCTTCGGGCGGCATAAAACTGGAATGGGGGTCCAGGTTTCCCACCATGCCTTTGATGGCATTGTGGATCAAGGTGTCGGCATCCACTTCATCCACGTAATTTTTTTCCAGTTCTTCCAGAACATCAACGAATAATTTCAAAGACGTATAGGTTTTGTCTGTTTCAGCACAAACCGGTATTCCCAGGGACAGGGCCAGCGCAAGGGCAAAAGCTGCCCCCAATAGCCACCGGGTATGAAAAGATCGAATTATCATGGGTTTTATGCTCCTTTTTTTAACCATTTCAGAGGATCCACCGGTTTTCCATGGTGTCTGACTTCAAAGTGCAGACAAAGCCCTTTAATGGAGCCGGTATCACCAGCTGTGGCAATCACTTCACCAGCATCCACTTTTTCACCTTTCTGCTTGAAAAATTCCTGCACATGGGCGTAAAGGGTATAATAATTTTCACCATGGTCTATGATCAAAAGATTGCCATATCCTTTCAGCCATTCGGCAAACATGACCCTACCTTTGAATACAGACCGGACAGGTTCCCCCCGTTCCACCTTTATATCAATTCCACTCTGAAAAGTGAAGGAATTGTAATTTCCGGATCGAGTCGGTCCGAACCGGGAAACGATTTCTCCTTTAACCGGTGCGGGCAGGCGGCCTTTTAACCGGGAGAAAACAATTCCGTCCAGGGAAGAAGGTGCCTGTTTTCCAATGGCATGCATTTTTTCATCCAGGCGCATGGCTGCATCCTTCAGTGATGCAAGCGCTGCCCGGGACAAGGCTTTTTTCTGCCGGATGTCTTTGAGAATGGCTTCTTTTTTCTGACTTTCCTTTTCCATGATGCGGATCTGAAGCGCCAGATCCTGTTCCAGTTTTGCTTTGGCTGCCTTTCGTTCTGTCAATTGCGCCGCAAGCGTATGAAACCTTCCCAGATCCCGGGTCAGTTTTTCTATGGTCTGAAAATCAGAAAGAACAATCCGTTTCATGGCATTCTGGGAAACAAAAAAGTCAAACACCGATGCCGGCAGTCCCATCATATCCAGACTGCCGATATTATGCATACGGTAAAGGGCATCCAGGCGGTCTCCGGCATACACCTGGTTTTCCTGCAGCTGTGCGGCCAGCTGCTCTCTGTCGGCCTGTATGGCAGCAATGCTTTTATCCAGCTCCCGGGTTTCTCTGGACAGGACATCCGCCTTGATCCGGGCCTGGTTCAATGTATAATCGATCTGGTTCAACCCTTCGATGATCTGTATTTCTTTTTTGCTGAACCGGGTTATCTGTTCTTGCTCTTCATTGATGCGGGTCTCAATGGTCTGTTTTTTTTCCTGTATCCGGGGATCGGGTTTCAAGGTATCAGCAACCTTTCCAGACTGTGTTTTTTCTGCAGGGGTGACCGCCTGCAGTTCAATGTATTTGGGCCGATTCCGGACATAGCCCTGATGGTTTTCATACTGCACTGTCACCCATCCGCCGATGCCGCCTTTTACTGCTGTCACCGCCACTTTGGTACCTTTTTCCAGGATCAGCACCACCGCGGCATCCTGGGAAGGTTCCGACCGGACATTGAGTTTGGCAGCAGTGATCGTACCCTGGTAAATAACCGGCAGTGCCGCCCACAAGACCGTGGGTACCGCTGCCACCAGCCAGGCCCATACCAGAATTATTTTAAAATCTGCTTTAAGGAGAGATAACATCCAAACCACCCCAAAAATGTACTGGCCAGAATGATAAGGCCCATGGCCCTGACAGACAGAAACCGGATATCAAGATACACATAGGCACTCAAATTTTGAGAAATGCCCGACGACACCGTAAAAAAGGCAGCCAACAGGATCAAAAGCCCCAAAAGTCCGCCCAGGAAACCCTGCAAAAGTCCCTCCACATAAAAAGGGGTTTTTATAAATGCTTCAGTAGCCCCCACCAGCCGCATGATTTCAATTTCAAGACGGCGGGAATAAAATGCCAGCCGCACGGTATTGGCAGTAATAAAAAGAGCGATCAGCAAAAAAAGCCCGCACATGGCATAACCGGTGATCCTGAACAATGAAAAAATTTTCAAAAACCTTGCCAGCCATCCCTGGCCGTATTCCACGCTTTCCACCATCTCCAGATCCCCGATCTTTTTAGCAAAAGCAGCCACTTCCTGGAAATCACCATGGGTTTTCATCCGGATTTCCAGGGCGTGGGGCAAAGGATTTTGCTTTAAGGTATCAAAAAATCCGGTATGGGAGGACATTTCACTTTTTAACCGTTCCAATGCCCGGGATTTTGGAATAAACCGCATCTCATCCACTTCACCCAGGCTGCTGATACGGGCTTCAAGATCCGGCAGCATCTCCGGGGAAAATGCAGATTCAAGGTAAATCATGGCCCGCCCGCCCTGGTTCCAGCCCTCAATCACCCGGCTGGCATTTTCAAAAAACAGCAGAAACAGGGACACCACCAGGATGGACAAGGAAATAGTCACTATGGTGATCAGGTTCAAGAAACGGTTTGACCGAATGTCTGCCAGGGCTTTTTTTATATATCGGGTCATGGGTATCTGCTTCCTTATCAGGGCCTGAAAGCTTTCAGAGCATGGTGGAGGTTTTAACCAGCTGTCCCTGGTCCAGCACAATATTACGTCCCCGCACCATACTTTCCATCAGATGCAGGTTATGGCTTGCCACCAGGATTGTAGCCCCTTTCTGGTGATATGCCATCAAAAAATCAAGCACCAGTCCGGCAGATGCCTGGTCAAGGCTGCCTGTGGGTTCATCAGCCAGGATGATATCCGGGTCCCCCACCACGGCCCTTGCCACTGCCACCCGCTGCTGTTCACCGCCTGAAAGGGTGGGCGGCAGGGCATTCGCTTTTTTTTCCATGCCGGTGGTGCGCAAAACATGCATCACTTTTTTGCGGATATATGAAGGTTTTTCCCCGGCCACCTCCAGCACCAAAGCCACATTTTCATATACGGTCCGGCCGGGAATCAGCTTGAAATCCTGGAAGACCATGCCGAACCGCCGCCGCAGACGGGGCAGTTTTGCAGCAGAAATCCGGGCAAGGTTCATGCCGTTGATAAGTATCTGGCCCTCGGAAACCTTTTCAGCCAGGTAAAGCACCTTGAGCAGGGTGGACTTGCCTGCACCGGAAGGGCCGGAAATGAAAATGAATTCTCCGGGCTGGATATCCACAGACACATCGTTCAATGCCAGTTTCGCACCATAGCGCTTGGTGACATTAAACAGTCTGATAATCGAATGTTTGCTGCTGTCCAGGTTCATATTTTTGTATGCATTCAGTTTTCATCACAGTCCATAATTGACTGGCACTGAATTTACTGATATATATTGGTTGTGTCAAGGAGTGCTGAAAAACAGTTTTTCTTACACCCAAAGCCTTCACTGAAACCGTAAACCCGGCTTCTTCCAAACAGTGAAGGCTTTGCCATATAACGGCCATGCCCTGCCGGGCACAACAAAGTATGAAAGCTGTTAGCTGTTAGCTGTTAGCTTTTAGCTTTTAGCTTTTAGCTGAGTACTGATGGCTGACGACTTTCATATAAAAAAAACCATAAGGACAGACAAATGTTGTTATTTGATTCCCATTGCCATATTGACGACCCGTGTTTTGCTGCAGATATGGATGCCGTGTTTGAGCGGGCTGAAACGGCAGGGGTCCGGGCCATTGCCATTGCAGGGGTTGACACAGACACCGCCAAAAAAGCCGTCAAAATTGCTGCAGGCCGGGACAATGTCATCACGGCAGTGGGCATCCATCCCCATGATGCCGTGCACTGCACCCCAAAAAATCTGGCGGATCTGGCCGGGCTGGCAAAAAAAAACAGCTGCGTCAAAGCCTGGGGGGAGACCGGCCTGGATTTTAACCGAATGTTTTCTCCGCAAAAAGACCAGGAGGCCTGTTTCACAGCCCAGCTGGCCATGGCAGGGGACCTGGATCTTCCCCTGATTTTCCATGAACGTGATTCCAACGGACGGTTTTATGACATTGTCAAATCAGAAGGGCCTTCCGCCAGAAAAGGGGTGGTCCACTGTTTCTCCGGTACCCGCACAGAGCTGTTCCAATACCTGGATTTGGGGTACCATATCGGCATAACCGGTATTTTAACCATCCAGCAGCGGGGAAAACTGCTCAGGGAACTGGCGCCGTTGATCCCAAAAGACAAGATTCTCATTGAAACCGATGCCCCGTATCTCACCCCTGCCCCCCAGAAAAACAAATGCCGGCGCAATGAACCCGCTTTTGTCCGTTCGGTGCTGGAAAAACTGGCACAGGTGCGCAATGAAGATGCCGAGGAACTGGCAAAAACCATCTTCACCAACACCAACCGGTTTTTCAACACCAGCTTTGCCTGAATTGTCAGACCGCCGGGGTTGTATCCTTTGCCATCAGCTTTGTCACCGCTTTTTCAAGGCCGTCCAAAGACAATTCAAACATGGGGAAAATGGCACTGATGGTCATGATGGTGTGGGTGTAACCCCACATGGATGCAGGCACCGGGTTCAGCCACACGCTGTGGCCAAAGGTTTCAGCCAGAAATTTGAGCTGCTGGATACTGTGCCGCCCGCTGCGCTCACTGATGTGGATCGATCCGTCATGGGCCATGAGTTCATAGGGGGCCATGCTGGCATCCCCCACTATGATGAGCCGGGTGTCCGGGTCATTTCTGGTAAATTCCACAATCTTTTTGGGCTTTTTATACCGGGCCGGGTCCTCCCACACATAATCGTAAATGGTATTGTGGAAAAAATAGGTTTTCACTTCCTTGAACTGGGCCCGGGCATAATCAAACAGGGTCTGGACAATATCGATATGGGGATCCATTGACCAGCCCCCGTTGTCAATGGCCAGGATCACCTTGAGCCGGTCCTTGAGGGCCCGGTCAAACACCAGCTCGATCTCGCCGGCGTTGCGCATGGTTTCTCTGATGGTCTCATCCACGTTGACCTGATCTTTGGGCCCTGCCGGCACCCTTGTCTTCGTGTTCTCGGAAGATGCGGCACATCGCACCAAT
>JAWOEP010000204.1:0-8961 GCA_046482705.1 Desulfotignum sp. | reverse complement strand
GGCCGGGGTCAAAATTGTCACAGGGGACACCAAGGTGGTGCCCCGGGGCAAGGCCGACAAAATTTTTATTAACACCTCGGGAATCGGCATCATTCCAAAAGGGGTGAATGTTTCAGGAAACCGCGCCAGGCAAGGAGATAAAATCATCATCAGCGGCACCATAGCTGATCACGGGATGGCCATTCTCAGTGCCAGGGAGGGTCTGGAGTTTGAATCAGATCTGGAAACCGATTCCGCCCCTCTGAACCACATGGTGAAATCCCTGCTGGATGCAGATTCTGATATCCGTGTACTCCGGGATCCCACCCGGGGCGGGGTAGGCACCACCCTCAACGAGATCGCGGCAGGCTCCAAAGCGGGCATAGCCCTGTTTGAATCAGCGCTGCCCATGAAAGGGGCTGTCAAAGGGATGTGCGAGCTGCTGGGATTTGATCCGCTGTATATTGCCAATGAAGGCAAACTGATCGCCATAGTGCCGGAACATCATGCCTCCAGGGTGCTGGAAATTATCCAGGCAGATCAGTTCGGCAAAGATGCAGCTGTCATCGGGGAGGTGACCGACCAGTATCCGGGAAAGGTGTTTCTGGAAACCGCCATCGGGGGCAGGCGCCTGGTGGATATGCTCACAGGCGAGCAGCTGCCCCGTATCTGCTAACCAGTGAGAATATCGGTGATGTGTTTTCTGGCTGTATCCATGAAGGCCGGCAGGGCCCTGGCAAGGGTCGGGGTAAGTTCCGTTCCCCAGTCGATCTTTTCAGGCTGAATCCCGATCACCCGCAGATAGGGCCTGTGCCCCCGCATCTGGGCCATGCCCAGAGAATCCAGAAGATCGATGTCATGCAGAGACAGCATCTGTTTTTCATCCTTGCGCAGATCGCTTTCCTCCAGGCTGAAGATGGTGCCCGGGGGATGGCCTGCCCGGACAATATCCAGAACCAGGATGTTTTCATAATTTTCAAACAGGTAAAAGATATCCTGGGTAAAGGTGCCGCCGTCAACAAAATCCACCTGTTTCCATGTGTCTTTTTCCTTGCGCAGCGCATGCACTGCATGAACACCGATGCCCTCGTCCATGAGAAGGGTGTTGCCCACCCCCAGTACCAGCAGTTTTTTCAATGGATGCCCCCAAAAAAGCGGGGCCAGTCCCGGGTTATTGCCGTTATTCACCGCCGGCAGCGGCCGGTGCTGATGGTAAATAACGACAATAACCCAGGCCTGACCCCAAAGGTCTGGTCAGTTCTTTAATGTAAATTAAAGCGGTACTTCCACTTTAACGGTCCGACCGGTGTCTGCGTCCAGCACGTGGACGGCGCAGCCCAGTCAGGGGTCGAAGGCGCGTATGAGCCGCCCCACATTCACCGGGTTTGCAGCATCCGGCACCGGCACACCGATGAGGGCTTCTTCAATGGGGCCTCTCTGCCCCATGTCATCCCTGGGGTTGGCGTTCCAGATGGTGGCGGATGTCACCTGGTAGTTGGCAATTTTCTGGTCCTTGATATCCACATAATGGAGCAGGGCGCCTCTGGGGGCCTCTGTCATGCCCAGGCCTTCTGCAGACTGGGGGATGGGTGTCGGCACAAAGGTTTCCTTGCCGGGTTCGGCCTGGGAGAGCCATTCTTCCAAAGCAATGGCAACCAGTGCGGTTTCTTCCGCCCGTGCCACATGGCGGCCCAGAATGGAAAAGCAGGCATCGCCGATATCCCGCAGATTTTTCACCCCGAGTTTTTCCCGGCCGGTTTTGGACAGCTCGGGATTGGTGGCCCACATTCTTGCCAGAGGGCCCCCTTCATGGGGTTTGCCGTTGTAGCGCGGTGCTTTGATAAAACTGTAGGCACCGGGTTTGTTGGGATTGGGCAGGGTTTTTCCCCTGGTGGGATTAAGGCCTGTGGTGGAATCCTCGAACCAGGAATATTTCACATATTCCTTGATCATGGCCGGATCCACTGCATAGTCCTTGCCGTCAGTGTACACACCGGATTTGAGCAGTGTCTCGCCCTTGCTGTTCAGCGGGAATACGCCCCAGGAAACCAGGTTCTTATGGCCCACACCTGTTTTAAGCAGATCGCCGTAGGGACCTGCCAGCAGGTAGACAAGGGGAACATATTTTTCCAGGACAAATTTTTTGACCTTTTTAAACCGTTCCGCATAGGCATTCAACGCTTCTCTGGTGGGAATCTCGGTGGAGCCCCCCACAACGATGCCCTGGACATGGGGCATTTTGCCCCCCAAAAGCGCCACCATTTCATGGCATATTTTGCGGATCTCCAGGGCTTCCAGATACTGTCCCACTGCCACGTCATTCAATTCCTTGGGCAGCCGCACATCATTTTTGGCGTATCTGGGAATAAAGGGGGCGGTTTCCGGACCATTGACATAGTCCAGGGCAGCCAGGTGGTAAAAATGCAGGATATGGGACTGCAGAAAGTTGGCCCCCAGGATCAGGTTTCTGGCAATCCGCCCGTTGTCCGTCAGTTCCACGCCGAATGCGTCATCCAGGGCCAGGGCCGATGCTGTGGCATGGGCAGTGGGGCAGACCCCGCAGATTCTCTGGGTGATCTGGGTGGCATCCCTGGGATCGCGTCCCATCAGAATCTGTTCGAATCCCCGGTACATACCGCCGGTGACATGGGCGTCAACCACCCTGCCTCCGGCAACTTCCACTTCTGCTTTGAGATGGCCTTCGAGCCGGGTTACCGGATCGATAGCGATTTTTATTTTTTTTCCGGCCTCGGCCGGTTTTGTTTCAGGTTGACAGCCTGCCATAATAAAATCTCCTTAATTGTATACTAATAGGCGGGTTCATAAAAGGGTGACATTGCGTCGGGAAAGCCCGGTTCCACGCAGCCTATGCACACGGCATTGTTGACACACCAGTTCATGCCTGAGTTCCATTTTCTCTTGTAGCAGTCTGCATAGGTGTCCGGACCCTTGCAGCCCACATCCATGCGGCAGCCATGGGGATCGGACAGGCTCATGGCCATGAAGGCTTCGTCGTAGTCATCCAGTCTGGGGCAGTTGTCATGAATATTATTGCCGTAAAAAAGTGTGGGACGTCCGTCATAATCCAGTTCCGGAATACCGCTTTCCAGCAGGTGGACAATGGAGCCCACAATCCAGTCCGGATGGGGCGGGCAGCCCGGAATATTGACCACAGGAGTGGTAATGTTTTTGTTTTTGAAAAAATCCATGACACCGGTGGCACCCGTAACATTGCCCTGTGCTGCAGGAATACCGCCGTATGCGGCACAGGTGCCGACGGCCAGAACAGAACCGGCCATGGGGGCAATTTCCTGAACCATATCCATCATGGAAATTTCTTTGTGGCCGATTTCGCCTAAAATACAATACTTGCCGTTTTCCGCCACAGGGATGGACCCTTCAATGGCCAGAGAAAATCTGCCCTGGTATTCTCTGGCCACTTCATACACATGCTCCATGGCCATTTCACCTTCGCAGACACTCACTGTGGGATGGAACTGAAGACCGATCACCTTGAGCAGGATGTCGGCAATGGACGGGTCCACACTGTTCAACAAAGACACGGAACAGCCGGTGCAGCCCTGTCCCTGGATCCAGAGCACAGGATGTCGTTCCAGGCCTTTTTCCAGTGCCTGAATCAGGGCCGGATTGAACATTTGTGAAATACCGATACCGGCAGCTGTTCCTGTAACGGTCTTCAGAAAGTTCCGCCTGGAAATCCCTGTTTTTTTCGGTTGCGCATCCGGCAACTTTTGTTTGTCTTTCACGGGCACCTCCTTGATGCTGTTAAAAACATGGTTCATGTTTTGTATTTAATATATGTTTCCGGCCGGACCAGGACCGAAAACAAGTGGTACAATAGTATAAACCTGATTATCCAGATACCAGGCATAAAATTATATAGTTATAATGTAACTTCTGAATTGTCAATGGGAAAAAAAGAAACCATCAATGACGAAACCGATGGGTATTGAAAAATAAAATACAGTTAAAGGCACGGCAAAAGCATGCATCAGGGTCAGAATCTCCGGTGTTTGTCTTTGCAGGCGGGCATGTCGGACCGGGCTGCCATTTGGAGCAGCTGTTCCACTGTAATGTTGTCCAGGCAGTCAAACATGGCGTTTGATGCTTTTATCCAGACCCATCTGGACAGGCAGTCACCAGCCTTGTTGCATATACCGCAGGTATTTTTATGGTTTTCCGCGCAATCGGTGATATGGGTGTGGCCTTCCAGGGTGCGGACGATCATGCCCACGGTGATCTCTCCGGGGGGTCTGGCCAGCATGTGGCCGCCGGAAGCCCCCCGCAGGCTTTTGATCAACCCGGCTTTTTTCAGTTTCACCGTGAGCTGCTCCAGGTATTTCAAGGAAATATTCTGACGTTCTGAGACATCGCCCAAAGGTACCGGCTTGGTTTCGCCGAATATTCCCAGGTCCAGAATCAGCCGTGTGCCGTAACGGCTTTTGGTGGTGAGTCGCATGATATTATACACCTGTGATCATAAAACCGCTGAGTGCTGCTGCCATGTTTTAGAGATCATCTTCTTTGGGTTTGAGGTGTTCGGGAATATCCAGCATCTGTATGACCAAAGGTTTTAGAAACGACCATTCAATGCCGATCTCATATTCCTCTTCCAGGTCCCGGATGGCATCCCAGCAGTTGTGGCAGGGGGCAACAACCAGTTTTGCACCGGTATCCAGGATCTGGTCCCGTTTTTTCTGCAGGGCCTGGTTGCGCTGGGCCCGGTAAAGCCCGATGCCGTTGAACCCGCCGCCGCCGCCGCAGCAGTAATTGTGCTCCTTGTTGGGGGCCATTTCCACAAAATATCCGGGCGCCACTATGTAGGACATGATTTCTCTGGCCGCGTTCTTCAGTCCCTGGTTCCGGACATAGTTGCAGGAATCCTGGAGGGTGACCTTCTGTTTGATCCGTTTTTCCGGGTCGATCTTGAGTTTTCCCAGGCGCAGGGCTTCGGCCAGCCACTCCACATAATGGATGGATTCCACCGGGGGCAGGCCGTCTTTGCGGCCGGCCCAGTAGGGGCCTTCTATCACCGTGGCCCTGTGGGCATGGCCGCATTCGGTGCCCACCATGCGTTTGGGCCGCAGCCGTTCCATGGCGGCGTATACGGATTCCACCTGCATTTTGCAGGCAGCCCAGTCACCGGCAAACATGGACAGACTGGTCTGCTCCCATCCCTTTGACGGCACGGTCCAGTTTTCTCCGGCAATATGAAAGAGAATGGCAGCCTCGGCCAGGTCTTCGGGGTAGTGCTTGACCTCTCTGGCATTGACCGTGTACATGATGTCGGCATTTTCTTTGTCCACTTCCACGGTGATGCCGGGAAAATCCTCTTCATACTCTTCCACCATCCACTCGAACGTGTCCACGAAATCTGCATCAGTCACATCCATCTGGGCCCGGTAGACCCGGTGCATGCCGGCCCCGATTTTCAGTTCCCAGGGCACGAATCCCTGCTGGTACAAGAGTCCCCGCAGATACCCGAACATGATGCCGGTGTCGATGCCGTGGGGGCAGTACATGCCGCAGCGGTTGCAGCAGGTGCACTGGGACCAGGCCACCTCCATGCAGTGGATCATGAAATCAGCATCCACTTTGCCTTTGCGTTTGATGATCTCTCCCAAAGTGGACTGGATCTTGTAGGCCGGCACCTGGGTGGGTTTGCGGCCGTCCACCTGGTAGAGAAAACAGGAGTCGGCACACATCCCGCAGTGGGCGCATATCTCCAGCCAGGTGCGGATCCTTGATTTGCAGGTGTTCTGGATGGTTTTCCACAACAGATCGGCATCCACCTCCAGGTGTTTCATCTCCTCGTAATATTTTTTCCCGCTTTTGTCGGCCAGAAGCGTGGTGATGCCTTCCGCCGTATCAATGGGTTGTTTGTTGCACAAAGTTCCCTCAGGCATGGGTAATTCTCCTTAAAACGGTTGTGTCGGCCTGTTACCAGGCCATTTTTGTACCTTTCATTCCGCCTCTTTTGATGCCGAAATCCATTCCCAGCTGGGCCCGGGAGGCAAAGAACAAAAATATGTGGGACAGTTTGGTAAAGGGAATGGCAAACAGCAGCAGCTCGCCTGTCAGAATGTGGGTGGTGAGCCAGAAGCCGTAATCTCCCACCTGATATCGGGCCGCAAGCCCGGTGGCAAAGGGCAGAAAGGTGAGCAAAAGGATGCCCCAGTCTTTTTTATCGGTGAGGATGCGCACCTCCGGCAGCACCAGGCGGCGGAGGACCAGAAAGAGCAGACCCGCAATGGCCATCCAGCTTAAAAAATCCGCCATGGCTGTGCCCATGGTGGGGAAAGAAAATCCCAGTTTCTGCTGGAGCACAACATTGTGGCCCGCGAGAAACAACGGCACGGCAACCGCACCGATGTGGAAGCTGAAAAAAGCGATGGTCATGATGGGCTGGGTCCGCCAGCCATAGGTGCCGAAAGGGATCAGCCATTTATAAATGGATCTGACAGCCCCGTTGAAACCGGCTTTTGGATGGGCCTTGTAGGCCACCCGGTCCAGCTGCCAGGAAAGGCCTCTGAAATACAGGTAGAACCGCACGGCCATGCCGATGAAGCACACCGCCAAAGACAGGTAAAAAACTGGTCCGGTTAACACTGCATGCATTTGATTGCCTCCATGTTGCTGTAATATTATATGAAAGCCGTCAGCCATCAGCCATCAGTACTCAGCTAACAGCTAACAGCTAATAGCTAACAGCTAAACGCTTCCATCATTTGTTGTGGTCTCTCAGTCCATAATTATTATTAAGTATATTTTTGTGTTGTTTTTATTCCATCAGGATCAGTCATCATCCCGGTCCGTGAGATACAGCCAGTACAGGGGCATGAATACCAGAATACCGCCCATGATCAGATAGGTGATCCCCTTGGAATAGGTCATAAAATCGTGGAGTGTGAAAAATTCCATGAAACGTTCTCCTTTTCAGTGGGCTTCCTTGTAATCGGGATGTTCATGTAAAATGGGCATTTTCAAGGCAATGAACCGGTATACCACCACCCCGAGGGTCACAATGAAAATGGTGGTGCCCACCTCCATGATGGAGGGAACATACCGGTCTGCTGCCGGCAGGTGCCAGTTGAATGCGATCAAAGACACGTTGAGCCGGTTGAGGACAATGCCCAGAACCGCCCACACAGCCGCCACCCGGATAAAGATCAAATTCTTTTCCCTGGCCCCCATGCTGAAAAGAATGGCCGGCAGCAGCACAAATCCCACCAGTTCCACCAGGAACCAGGCTCCCCAGCCCGTGGCCAGATAATGCCAGTTGTTGTCCACAGCCAGGCCGATGATCTTGATGCCCACATATCCCATCATGATAAAGGAGGCTGCCTTGCCGAATCCCAGCACCACCCCGTCGGATTCAGCCAGGTGGGTGTCATCCATTTTGTGGTGCAGCCACCGGTGGGCCAGGGTGCTTTCAAAGATGACCATGGAAAGCCCGGCAAACATGGAGGATATAAAAAAGTACACAGGCAGGTATCCGGAATACCATAACGGATGCAGCTTGGACGGGGCGATCATGAACAATGCGCCCAGAGAAGACTGGTGCAGGGTGGAGAGCACCACCCCGAAAATGGTGAGCACCAGGGTCAGGCGCACCACGATGCCCCTGATTTTTTTGAATCCCAGCCATTCAAAAGCAGCCGGTGTCCATTCGATGAACAGCACTGTCAGATACAAAAACACGCACAAACCCACTTCAAAGAGCAGCGAGGAGGTGCCCTGGGACCAGAAAATGGGGTAGGGCAGCCGCCAGGGCCGGCCCACATCATAATGCAGGGCAAACACCACCAGGGCGTATCCCAAAAACGCTGTGAGAATGGCCGGCCGCACCGCGGAATGGTATTTTTTGAGCCCGAATATATAGCAGGCTGATGAGGTCATGTATCCGCCCGCTGCCAGGGCCACCCCGCAAAGCAGGTCGAATCCGATCCACAGGCCCCAGGGGTTGTTGTTATCCAGGTTGGTGACCGCACCGATTCCCTTGGTGAACCGCAGGACAGTCAGCACCAGTCCAATCAACAGAATGATCCCGGTGATCACATTAAAGGGGGTAAGATATTGCTTTCGGGCAATGGGGGTTTCCTGGGACATGGTTATTCCTCCTGTTTCCCGGAATCATCAGGCAGGGTATCAGCTGCCGGGTCCGTATCCGTGGTTGTTTCATCCGGGGCTGCTGCCTGCCGGGCTTTTTGCTCTGCTTCTTCCAGGGCTTTTTTAACTTCAGCAGCAATGGCGGTTTCTTTTTCTTTGGCCAGTTTTTGCTGCAGGGCTTCCAGGGCTTTGGTCTTTTCCTGCGCTGCCTGCTCTTTTGCAGCCTGGACTGCGGCGGCCTGTTCCTGTTCGGCAATTTTTTCTTTGCGCTTGTTGATGGCCCACACACCGGTGAGAAGTACCGGCCACAGCCCCACCACTATGGGCACGGCAGCCAGAAGACCTGGGCACCGCATCCGCGCCGGAACTCACCGCCGGTCCTCTGGCTGCCGTGCCCATAGTGGTGGGGCTGTGGCCGGTACTTCTCACCGGGGTGTGGGCCATCAACAAGCGCAAAGAAAAAATTGCCGAACAGGAACAGGCCGCCGCAGTCCAGGCTGCAAAAGAGCAGGCAGCCCGGGAAAAGACCAAAGCCCTGGAAGCCCTGCAGCAAAAACTGGCCAAAGAAAAAGAAACCGCCATTGCTGCTGAAGTTAAAAAAGCCCTGGAAGAAGCAGAGCAAAAAGCCAGGCAGGCAGCAGCCCCGGATGAAACAACCACGGATACGGACCCGGCAGCTGATACCCTGCCTGATGATTCCGGGAAACAGGAGGAATAACCATGTCCCAGGAAACCCCCATTGCCCGAAAGCAGTATTTCACCCCCTTTAATGTGATCACCGGTATCATTCTGGTGATTGGATTTGTACTGACTCAAACGTGTGACCATTCCCATTGTCGATGAAGACTATTT
>JAWOEP010000157.1:0-5023 GCA_046482705.1 Desulfotignum sp. | reverse complement strand
TCCGACGCCGACACAGCGTCGTCCCCGTTCCGGATCCAGCGGTAGCGGTCCTGGGCCGCCGCATAATAAGGAATGACCCGGATATTCACAGCTGGGAGTCGGCACAGTCATTCAGGCGCATACCCGACTTTGATGGACTCAATTACAGGCAGCAGAAAGGCACCTATAAGCTTAAGGTAGCCAGGGTTAATGCCTATATCTATCATTACGGATGGGTAAGGCCGCCCCATATCATGAGAACAAAATCAAGGGTTTTCACAAGGATACACCACGGCGAGCAGAGAGTGAAGGATCTGGAAAAAAAGAATCATTTTGAGTTTGACTATGGTGATCTGTCAAAACTTAGGGTTTTTAAGGGAGAGCACCCGGGGGTGATGCACGGCAGAATAAAAAAATTTGACTGGGGTGATCAGCTGAAAAACATCAACCCAAAAAGGCCAAGGTTCAAACATGAGAAGATAAGGTATAAATTTGTCACCTTCCTGGAGAACAGGATCTTTCACAGGCCTGTCTTTGATTTTGGCAATTTCATACTGCTGAAGAATAAATAAGTAACAAAACTGTGAAAGATCATAGAGACATCATAAGGAAAACTGTTGATATCCTGCGTAAGGGGGGGGTGATTCTTTACCCTACTGATACTGTATGGGGACTCGGATGCGATGCAACAAACACCGATGCTGTCAGAAGGATTTACCGGATAAAACAGAGGACAGATGAAAAGAGTATGCTGGTATTGCTTGACACCGAATCAAGACTGCAGTATTATGTAAAAGAGGTGCCGGAAATAGCATACCAGCTGACAGAGGTAAGTGACGGTCCGCTAACCCTGATATACCCTGGTGCCAGGAATATATCACCTGAGCTGACAGCCTCTGACGGATCACTCGGCATAAGGATAACAGACGATGAATTCTGCTCTGGTCTTATTGCCCGCCTGGGGAAACCACTGGTGTCAAGCTCAGCAAATATTTCAGGAGATCCAACACCCGCAATTTTTGATGAGATAAGTGATATAATAAAAGAGTCGGTTGATTATATTGTGCCCTTGCGCCAGGATGAGATCACAAGAAGTAAACCCTCTTCCATCATTAAGATAGAGATTGACGGGCAGTTTAAGATCATCCGTTAAGCACTTTTTTATCTTTTACGAATTTTCCCCGAACCGGACACCCTTGCATCCACATTGGGGTTGCCGCTGTAATAGATATCTCCGCTTCCAGAGACATGTGCTTCAAGTTTCTCTTCAACCATGGTATAACAGTTTCCGCTACCCGATATTGATACATCAAGGTACTTAAGTGCAAACTCATCCCCCCTGTATTTTCCTGAACCACTGATTGACAATTCTCCATCACCGGCTGTTCCTTTACACTTGAATTTTTTACATTATCGGAAACCTTCTTCTACGCTGACTCACTGGTTCCTGCCTGTCCTTCAAGTTTACATTGGTTGAAATCAATCTGGGCGTTACAATTTCTGCATGTGTGGGGACGGTCGAACTCATCTGAAAAAATTTCTTTTTTCTCTCCGCATTCCGGACATGCACATACAAATGACTTGAGATCTTTAAAGTTTTCAAAGCCTGGACAGTGTAGTGGTGTTGATGGCATTTTCAATCCTCCTTTTTTTATTGTTACAAGAAAACATTCCTGGTTTTTTGGAAACCCTGTACCAGAATGATTCTGATTTATTGTTTAAAATTAAACCGGTCAAACTGTTTTTTCAATGCGCAAATACATGTATTATAGTATATCTTAACCACTATAACGCCGCAGTAAAGAAAGATTATGATCAAAACAGTGGTCTTGGAAAAAATTTCACACCCGGTAACAACTGATCGTGGGAAAAAACAGGACCTCTGCCAAAGCCATGAAAAACACATTGTCAGAGGCCCGAAGTTGGATGGTGAAAACCCGGAAGATGGAATAGCACACCCTTTGTGGAAGCAGGCAATTTTGACCTGTGTCAAAGAAAGGTTATCCGGCATTGGGAATAAACAGGACCTTTCCCAGCAGTGTGAATTCTGCTATCAATTTCTGGGCCCTGGTCCCGGTGATCCAGTCTGCGAATTTCAGGGCGGTTTCATATTTCACATTGTCACAAAGGGCGGGATTGACGGCCATGACACTGTACTGGTTCTTTAAAACATCATCTCCTTCCACCAGCACTTTCAGTTTCGGATCACCGCCTGCGGTGTGCGCATACTTGATATACGTGCCCCGGTCGGTCATGGTGTAACCATTTTTTTCTTCTGATACGTTGATGGTGGCGAGCATGCCCTGACCGGTCTGCACATACCAGGTTTCCTTTTCAGGAATGGTAAGATCTGCGGCTTTCCAGAGAAATATTTCTTTTTTATTGGTTCCGGAATTGTCCCCGCGGCTGACAAAGACAGCCTGCTTTTCTGCAATGATTTTCAGGGCTGCGGTTACTGATTTTCCTTTGATCCCGGCAGAATCGGATGCCGGACCGATGATCACAAAATCATTGTACATGATTTCTCTGCGGTCTGTGCCGAACCCGTTGGCAACAAATTTTTTTTCCGCTGCCGGCGCATGAACCACCAACACATCCACATCACAGTTTTCCCCCAGTTTTAATGCCTTGCCCGTACCGGTTGCCACCCATTTCAAAGCAATACCCGTATCCTTGGTAAACTCAGGTGCCAGGTACTCGAGAAGACCAGTGTTATCGGTACTGGTGGTGGTGGCCATCATCAGGGAAGATGCGGATTGGGAAAATGCGGGTATCGCCAGAAAACCCAAAACAACGGCAGTTGCAATAATTTGTAATACTTTTTTCATTCATTGTCTCCTTTCTGGTCATGTTTTTCTTCATACAGCAGATTATATTTTCTTCTGGCTGTTCATTTCCAGGCAGGGCCTCTTTTTTTCAATTTCCCGTCAGGGGGTTCAAAATCTGTCAGGAGACAATACTAACTTTTTTGTTAATACTGGTCAATAAGAATAATTAAAGTTTTAAAATAGACCATAAATAACCACAAACAACTAATAATACAAACCATCAACCCAAATATCCTCCCCATTTTCTTTTTTTGACAGGAACTGCGTACTGATGGCTGAAGGCTGAAGGCTGAGGGCTTTCATATAAACAAAAAGGCTGCAGCAGAAACAAGAATATGTCTCTGTTACAGCCTTTTTTTTGCTGAAATCACAATGTCCTGGTCCATTACCCCAAAAAGACCATGGGCCAGGGGATCACACTACTGGGATGTAATGGCTTCGGTCAGTTCCGGCATGAACTCCAGGATATCTTCCACAATGCCCACATCAGCCACCTGGAAAATAGGGGCTTTGGGGTTTTTGTTCACTGCAACGATAAAGGGATTTCCCTTGACACCCCCCAGGTGCTGAAAAGACCCTGAGATACCCATGGCCATATACACCTTGGGTTTGACGGTCTGCCCGGAGGTGCCCACCTGGCGGGATTTTTCCAGCCACTTGGCATCCACGATGGGCCTGGAGCAGGAGACAACCGCGCCCATGGCTCCTGCCAGTTCCTCTGCCAGTTCTATGTTTTCCTCATCTTCAATACCCCGGCCGACGGAAACCAGGACATCAGACTTGGTGATGTCCACATCTCCCACTTCCGCCACCACCACTTCCAGAAATTTTCTTTTGGCAGCAAGGTCTTTCACCTCTCCTGATTTATCAACTACCGTACCCCCGGCGGAGCCGGCCTCGGTGGGGGCAAAAGATCCCGGACGGATGGTGATCACCGCACCTGCGGATATATCGGAGGTCACATGGGTATACACCGCACCCCCCAGTTCCTGGCGGATCATTTTCAGGCTGGTGCCGTCCAACCCCTCGATATCGACAATATCGGCAGCATAGGCGGCATCCATTTTCACGGACAGACCCGGGGCCAGGTCCATGCCAAAGGTATCATGGGGCACCAGGATAACGGCATCGTGGGGCAGCGCATCTGTCAAAGCCTTTCTCACCAGTTCGGCATTTGGATAGGCCAGGTCTGCGTGGCTGATTTTGATGACCTCTTTATAAGTTTTGGTCATCTCCTGGGCCACTGCATCAAGGTCCGGGCCTGCGCCTGTAACAACCGCAGTCAGTTCTGCGGCTGGATCAATTTTTCCGGCCGCTGCAGGATATTCCAATGCCACATCTTCTGCGGTGCCGTTCTTAAAGGGAATATATGCAAAAATCTGTGTCATAATCAAAGTCCTCCTTTGGCTTTCAGCTTTTCAATCAGCTTTTCAATGATCTCGTCTGTGGAGCCTTCCAGCATTTCCGCGCCATCGCCGAGATCCGGTACAAAGTAATCCACGCGCTTGGTTTTAGCGCCGGCCTCGCCCACTGTGGCGGCATCAATGCCCAGATCTCCTGCGCCCTTTACCGGAATATCCACACTGGCCACCTTGCGGATACCGCGGATACCCACATACCGGGGTTCATTGATACCGGTCTGAATGGAGAGCACACAAGGCAGCTGGATCTCGTTCATCTCCTGGTTGCCGCCTTCGATTTCCCGGCCCACTTTGATGACGGCATCATCAACAACCTCAATTTTGTTCACCAGGGAGGCATAGGGGTAATCCAGCATGGCAGCCAGCATACCCCCCACCTGACCGGCCCCTTCATCTGCCTGGGCACCGGTGAGGATCAGGTCGTATTTGCCCTTTTCAATTTCCGCCTTGAGAATGGCGGCTATGCCTTTGCCGTCGGATCCCTCGAATGCCTCATCACTCAACAGCACGCCGTTGTTGGCACCCATGGCCATTTCACGCCGCAGCACCTCTTCTGATTCATCATCCCCCACCGTGACAACAGTGACACTGCCGCCGGCATTGTCCACGATCTGGATGGCTTCTTCCACCGCATAATTATCCCATTCATTCACTGAGTAAACCAGGTCGTCACGGTCAAGGTCGTTGCCCGCTGAATTGAGTTCAAATTCATTCTCAGCAGTATCCGGAACACGCTTGACACATACCAAAATCTCCATGTATTACCTCCTTTTCTTGTGTGGGCAGGACCTGTTT
>JAWOEP010000154.1:0-8926 GCA_046482705.1 Desulfotignum sp. | reverse complement strand
CCCGGCCAGTATGACCCGGCCGGATACCAGGCCGCATTTCTCATGGTTCTGGGCCTCCAGATGCTGGGCCTGGCCTGGTTTTTCATATCTCCGCTGCTGAAAACCGGATCGTCGGATCATACAGATAGCTGCCCGTGATATCCGGCCCGATTCCTCACTCACAATATTCCCGCCAATTTTTGTGAAAATTTCTTATTCGGCTTTTGATCCGCGCACAGGTGCAGGGGCACCATGTAAAAGGCCGGTGGTATTGAGATCTTCGTCTATTTCCGGCCAGTGAATGCCAAACCCTGCACCTGCAATTTTCCAGTTTTTGCGCTGTTCCGGTGTTGCGTGCAGCAGGCGGGGATACCAGGTCAGTGGAACCGTTATGGTCCTTCCGTCAAAAAGATCTACGCTGAAAGCATCATCAGTAAAAGTAACATCCCGGACCCGTTCCCCAGCCTTAGGTTCCAAAGTATTCATGCCACGCCTCCAATAATGTGTTTTTGTTTTCCGAGGTAAGCGCCGCCAATTTTCTCAGCTCCCTGGCCGGAAATCCAAGATTATATGCCAATGCCACCGGCTTGAGCCAGAATTTGGCTGAATATGAATTCCGGTCGATATGGACATGTGGTGGTTCGTGCAGATCATGGCTTACAAAATAAAATCGGTATGGCCCTGATCTTAAAACCGCAGGAGACATTTTTTTCCTTGCTTTTCTTTACAATTAAGCGCCCGTTTTAGTATTTAAAAAATACCACAAATATTTGTCGAAAACAAGTGTGAAGGCCGTAACTGAATATTTGCTATAGCAGCATGCGCTTCTACGGGAAGCCCCTGGTGGTGTCCTGTGAACGGACCGTCAGAGCCGGAGGGGGCCTGGTAAAATATGCGGGGATGGTTTTCAACCAGAAGGCGGGTTGCCGCACTTCATTGCTCTTATGCAAACAGGCCCCCGCAGATCGGGCCGGGCACAGGATACCACCAGGGGCGGCGCTTGGGACAGAAAGGCAGGGAAATTCAGATGCGCAGCGGGATGCCGTCCAGGTAAGACAGGCTTTTGGCCCACCGGCCCATGGTGGTATCGTTGGCCGATGCCATCAACAGCCGCTCAATACCAAACCCCATGCCCACCCAGGTGTCGGTGATGTTCCAGGCTGTATCCAGGACATGGGGTCCCATGGCACCGGATCCCAGTTCCAGGCCGGAAGGAGGGGCCACCAGATCCAGGGTGGTGCCGTACACGGCCGAAGATTCTTGCTCAAAACGGATATCCGTTACCCGGGCGGTGCCGGCCACCATACCTGCCAACTCTTTGAGCCGCGCAAGGCGCTCAGTTTCAACCGTACCCATCTCCACCAGGTTGAGCATGGTGAATTCATTGCTGTGGCAGGCCCCCTCCGATTCTTTCCGAAAACAGGATCCGATTTCATAAAACCGCACCGGCCGGAAACCCAGGCGGGAAAAATCCTGCATCAGGCTGTACAGCCCCGGTGCCAGCATGGGCCTCAGACACTGGGTATCAGTGATCCAGAAAATCTGCTCATTCAGGGGATGGGTGTCATCAATTCCCATTTTTGCCAGGGCTGTTCTGGTGGTGATGGTGGGGGTGGACACCTTTGCAAAGCCGTGGGCCTGCAGCAGACCGTCAAGGTCCCGGGCCAGCTGAAAGGCCCGGGTTGGCCGGCGGCAGGTCAGCCTATCTGCCAGTTTGTTACGCAGGGCATTTACCTGCTTTTTTTCAATGGCCTGGAAAGCCTTGTTTCTCTGGGCAGGGGTGTGAAACCCTTGCGCCAGAGCACCGGCATCAAGGCCCAAGGCTTTCAACCGCGCGGCCTGGGTGTCTGTCCAGTATATCTTTGTCATCTTTTTTTCCGGATCGGTTCACAAAAAAGGGATGCAGCCATGACTGCCACCCCGATCTCCAGGGTATCGTGAACCAAATGCGGTCCCAGCATTGCTGCGGCTTCAGCAGATACCCCCAGGGGAACCCCCGGGGCTGCCACCCGCATGTCCGGCAACACCAGAGCACCGGTGATGGTGTCTGGAACGGGGGTGGCTTCCAGTATAAAGCGGTTATGGGACAAGGCTGTCTCCAGATCATCTTCAATGGTGATGTCAGCAGTCCGGTACCTATCTGACACGATTTTTCTCACCTGCACCGCTGCCTGCCGGTCTGTGTCCAGCAGGGCCGTACGGGCGCCTTTAGAGGCGAGCAGGCCTGCCCCGGCTGCCCCTACCGGGCCGCATCCCAGTACCAGGACATCCCGGCCCCTGATACCGCCGGCCATCAGATCCAGAACCGCGGCAAACCCCCTGCCCGTGGCATCGGCGTTGTCCGTCACCTGCCGGGCATGCAGGTCAATGGCCACAAACCTGTGGTCATCCGCCATCATGAGGGCATCATATCCGGCTGCAAAGGCGTGCGCCACACCGGACACATCGGTCTGGTCCGCCACAGTGGCGCGGCATCCCAGAAATGTCAGAATGGCGGCCACAGTATCACTGAACCGGCTGATAATCCCCAGGCCGGCAGTCACCGGCACCACACAGATCTGTTTGTCCTGCAGCCGGTCCTTGAGCTGCCTCTCGTCCATGTTGCAGGCATGACACGCGATACCCAAAAGCGGCCGGCCGGTTTTTTTTTCCAGTTCCCGGCTGTAGTCTGCCAGGTTTGGGATGATGTAACAGATATCATCTGGCTGCAGCCGGGTCATGATTGTGGTTCCCTTGTCCAAAATTTTTTTTTGCTGGCAGATCCTGGTCCTGCATGGACTTTGGTTGATTCCCGGCATTTTTTTCGGATCGGCGCAGATTTTTTTCGAATCTGTTTGTAACAGGTGTTGCGTGCTGCAGCCAGATCTTTCTGGTTATCTGCACAAAAGATCAGGGTGGCCACCCAGCAGGACCGGCCAGGCCCATAATTGGTCAGGGCCTCGTGGCAGCCGAAAAATCCGGATTCCAGCCCCAGGGGACCGACCAGGCCCATGATGTGTTCGCCCAGAAACCGGATACGGTCCGGGCCGGCCTGGATATGCTCCACCACCACCCACCGGTCCGAAAATTCCCCGGAGGAATAGGTCTCACCCACGGGCTGCCCGGGACAAAGTACCTGGCCCGGGACAAACTGTACTGCCAGCAGCAGTACCTCACGATCCTCAATGGCAAGGATAATCAGATCCACATTGGAACACTCATCCGGCACAAAGCACTCCCGAAAGAATTCATGGCGGACAAACCGGTCACATATGCCGGCAGCCGGCACATCCCCGGACTTATCGATGACCAGGGTGTGGTATCCGGCTTTTTTTGCCAGGTATACCACTTCCAGTCCCTGAAGCCGGCCCCCGACAACGCCTATGCGCATGGTACCGATGCCCTGGAAAGAAAGCCGCCCCAGCGATCTGATGAACGCTGCATGGCTTGCCGGCTGGTCACCCAGGCCTGGCAGTCACCGGCCGACCGCCATGTTGTGCAGCATATAGATGCAACTTTACGCAAATGCTAATTTTCGCCCTTTCGGAACAGGAATAGGATCTCCAAATTCCTCAGCTGTTTCAATCCATAGTTCCATGGCGGATTTGATATTTGTCAAAGCAGACTCTTCTGTGTTTCCATGAGCCATACAGCCTGCCAATTGAGGGACTTCCGCAATGAATGCCTGATCTGCATCACTCCAATATATAATGATTTCATATTTCCTGATCATTCTTCATCTCCGAGTTTGTATTTCAAAATAAGATTTCTTACCTGTTTGACTTGATATGGCTTTGCTTTGCTTCCCTCTTTTTGCAAATTCGGTCTTTCTTCAACGCCCTCTTTTCGAAAAAGGTGATGACTGCCTTTGACTCGCATTTCAAAATCAAAATGTGTTAATAGTTTGATAAGGTCAGAGAATAAAATGTTTGCATCACTGCTGCCACGAAGTATCTGGAAAAGCAGTTTTTCGTATTTGCTCATAGGCGATTTCCATTCTTAACCTTCTTTTACTGTTTTCATAGAACCTGCTCGTCAGTAAATGTGTCACGCTGATAGATTTTCTAAAAGAGATCATCAATTGTAGATATTTTATCAATCCACACCGCCAAAGTCCAACGGATTTTGCATGGCTTGCCGGTTTTTCACCCAGGCCTGATAGTCTTCTGCCGCAGCCGGCATAAGCCCGCACCGGTCCAGCACCGGCACCACCTTTGCCAGGCTCCGGCCGGTTGCATCGATATCCAGGACCGGATTTGCCACTCCGGCCAGACCGGCCAGAGGAGGCACGATAGAGGTCACCACATTGGCGCCGACATCAGGCACACGGTTTCCGGGTCGGGTCTTCCAGCATGGAGCCGTGATGCCGTTTGAACCGGGTGGCGGCATATTTTTCCAGTTTCCAGGCCGGCACATTGCACACCGGGCAGACCCTGACCGCCCATTTGTTTCTGAGCCACCGGCCGGCCCGGCTGTTCAATGAGTTGCGGATCACGAACACCTTGCTGCAGTGGGTGGTGAGGGTTGCCGTATCACCTGTCACTTCGATGGTGCGGATGCCGTGGAGCTGTCCGGTCCGGGACGGCCACAGCTTGATCTTGGCGATCAGGTTGAACAGCCGGACCCGCTTCCGGTAAAACCGTTTTTTAGCGGGACCTGCCTGTTTGTTTTCCGTTGTTTGTGCCATATCAGGGTTCCACGTTGTCTTCTTGCCAAAAATTCACCACATATCACGGCAGATCAGACAGGGAGACCTCCAAAGGAAAACCCTGGCAGTGCACCCGGTCCTGAAACTGGCGGAGAGTCCGGGAGTCGCACCCGGCTGCATGGATTTAGAGTCCATGTGATCCCGTCCGATCCACCCTCCGCTTCAGCTCACATCATCCCTTTACTCTTTTCATTTCCGGGTCATATAACGGTGCCAGGGAAACTGCTGCCGCAAAAGTTTTTCCGGCTATATCAATCTCCCACCTGCCATTTTTCACATACACCGCATCCACGGGCTCATCCGCCTCGATCATGAACAGCCCTACGGCCCCGCCCAGTGTATACCCGTAGGAACCGGAACGTACATACCCGGCCGGTTTTTTGTTCCGGAAAATGACTTCACCATGGAACAGCAGGGGCTCCGGATCCTTGACCAGAATCTGGGCCAGACGCCGCTGCAAGGGGCCGGCCGCTTTTTTGGCAATACACGCCTCTTTTCCGATAAAATCGCCCGGTTTGTCCAGCCGGACCGTGAAGCCAAGGCCTGCTTCGTATGGATCATCGGTGTTGTCCATATCATGGCCGTAATCCCGGTATCCTTTTTCCAGGCGCAGGCTGCCCAGGGCCTTCAACCCGGCATGGGACAAGTTAAATGCCTTTCCTGCTTCCACCAGGGTGTCATACACATGCACGGCCTGTTCCGTGGGGATATACAGCTCATATCCCAGTTCCCCCACATAGGTGATGCGCACGCACAGGACCCGGCCGTACCCGATGGCGATCTGTTGTGCATGCCGGAAGGGAAACAGATCATTGGACAGGTCGGTGTCGGTGACCGACTGCAGCAGTTCCCGTGACTTTGGGCCCTGAATATTCACCTGGGCATAGGCCGAAGTCATGTCCGTGACAAAAGCATGGGCCGTGTCCGGAATATTTCTCTGGATCCAGGCCAGTGCATGGCGGTGGATGGTATCGGTCACCACCACGAAAAACCGGTCTGATGCCAGCTTGGTAACGGTAAGATCCGCCACCAGCTGCCCGTCTTTGTTCAAACAGGTGGTATAGGTGATCCGGCCGGCAGGGCCGTCCACTGCATTGGCGCAGATATAATCAAGCACCTTGCCGCTGTCTTTTCCCTGGACCAAAAATTTGGGCATGAAAGACATGTCCATGAGCACCACGTTTTCCCGGGCAGCCCGGTGCTCCGCCTCCCAGAACTTGAACCAGGGTTCCCGGTCCCAGGCATGTTTTTCGATGATCGCCTGCTCCGGTGTCGGGGCAAACCAGTCAGCGCCTTCCCAGCCGCTGACATCCCTGAAATACGCGCCCTTTGCCTTCAGCCGTTCATAAACAGCCGATCTCTTGGCCCCCCTGGCGGTTTTCATGGACTGAAAGGGATAATGGCACTGGTATACCATGCCAAGGGATTCCACGGTCCGGTGCCGCCGGTATTCCGGGTTGTTCTGAAAGGTGTGGAGCCGGGCCATGTTGAACCCGGTGATATCCACCTGGGGATTTCCGGTTATGATCCACCGGGCCATCATCTGCCCCAGACCCGGCCCCATGATGATCCCCACGGAATTGAGTCCTGCAGTCACAAAATAATTTTTCAGTTCCGGGGCTTCGCCGATAATGGCCTGAAGATCCGGGGTAAAGCTTTCCGGGCCGCAGAAAAACTTTTTCACCCCCAGCTCCATGGTCACCGGCACCCGGGACATGGCCTTTTCCAGAAACGGTCCCATGCGGTCCCAGTCCGGTGCAATCTCCCCGAAGGTAAAATTTTCCGGCACCCGGCCGATCTTCCAGGGAGCGCACACCGGTTCAAACAGCCCGATCATCAGCCCCCCGACCTCTTCTCTGTAATACCCGTAATGGGAGGGGTCTTCCAGTACCGGCATGTTTTTGGGGATATTATCCAGTTCTTCTGTGATCAGGTAATAATGCTCCGCCGCCTGGTTGGGGATGTTGATGCCATCCACCGCCCCCAGCTGCCGTGCCCACATGCCGGCACAGTTGACCACCGCATCTGCCTGAATGCTGCCAAAAGCCGTCTTCACGCCGGCCACTGCCCCGTTTTTTTTAATCAGGCCGGTCACTGCCGTTTTTTCAAAAATTTTTACACCGAAATTCCTGGCCCCCCTGGCCAGGGCCATGGTGGCATCCACCGGGTTGACCCGGCCGTCTTCTTTAACATAAAATCCAGCTAAAAGATCATCCACCCGGGCCAGGGGAAACAGGTCTTTGATCTCTTTGGGAGATATTTCATGCACATCCACCCCGCAGTAGCGGTTGAAGGCCGCCACCCGGCGGTATTCCTCCAGTCGGTCCCGATTGGCGGCCGCCTCGATGAAACCCACCGGCATGAACCCGGTGGACAGACCGGTTTCTTCCTCCAGCCGGGCATACAGGTCCCGGCCGTAAATCCGCATCTGTGTGGCGGTTTCAGACAAAGACCCGAAGGTCACCATCAATCCGGCCGCATGCCACGTGGTGCCGCTGGTGAGTTCATCTTTCTCCAGGAGCACCACCTCTTTGCATCCCATCTGTCCCAGGTGATAGGCAATGCTGCACCCTATAATCCCCCCGCCGATAATGACCACCCGGGCATGTTCAGGCAGATGTATCTGTTGTTCTTTCATATGTACCTGTTTCCTTTTTTCAGCGCTGTGTCTGCTGCTTTTGCGGGGAAATCCCCCATCTGTAAACATAATCCCTAAATATGCAGTGGGCCCATTTATACTTGACTTCCCTACAAACCGTTAATAAATTTGTCAATCAAAAATTGGAGTACCCCGCCGCCGCCGGTATGCTGCATGAAAAAAACCTGCCATCTGCCGGCAAATTTTTCAACTCCAGAGGACTGACACTATCATGGCAAAAGGAGAAGCGTTTCTGGCCTCCGGCTGAATCACTTTTCGGGAAAAACATCCACCTGTGAATTTTGATTTTGAAATTTGCTGTATTTAATGGTATGTGGCTGTACTGGCGAATCAAAATAACCCGATATTGAGGAAGGAACCAATACCAGATGCTTGCAATTATCGGCGGTACCGGATTTTATCAAATCCAAGGACTTGAAATCAAAGCGGAACAGACAGTTGACACCCCGTTCGGGAACCCGTCCGCCCCCATTGTCCGGGCGGTATTCAACGGCAGGGATCTGCAGTTCATCCCCCGCCACGGCTGCAATCACGAATTTCTGCCCCATGAGATCAACTACCGGGCCAATATATTTGCATTGAAACAACTGGGTGCCACGCGGGTCATCAGTGTTTCCGCCACCGGCAGCCTGCAGGAAAACATCCATCCCGGAGATCTTGTCATACCGGATCAGTATTTTGACTGGACCCGGGGCCGGCGCCAGTCCAGCTTTTTCGGAGATGGTCTTGCCGCCCACATATCAACGGCTGAACCTGTCTGCGGCAGCCTGACCCAATGGATCGCAGACCATGCCGCAAACATGGTGCTGCCCCTGCACACCGGCAAAACCTATGCCTGCGTGGAAGGTCCCCGGCTGGGCACCAAAGCGGAAAGCCATTTTCTGCGCCTGGCCGGATGCGACCTGGTGGGCATGACCAATGTCCCGGAAGCCTTTCTGGCCAGGGAGGCCCAGATGTGTTATGCGGCCATCTGCATCATCACCGATTATGATTGCTGGATGGATGATCCGTCTCACCATGCCAGCCTGGCATCGGTGCTGGAACGGTACAGTGAAAGCATCCAGAAAGTCCAGGATCTGCTGTGCGGGCTTATGGGTTCCCCGCTTCCCCGGACAGATTCAGGCTGCCGGACATCTCTAACAGATGCGGTGATCACGAACACTGACCAAATTTCGAAAACCCAAAAAACCATCCTTGATATTCTGCAAGGATAAATTGCTGGGTCCATAACCATCAGAAACGTAGACAGATTCAAGATTTTGTCGTCGCCGTGGAAAAGGAATATCAAAAAGGCAATGCAGTGTATGTCATACAAAGGCAGATTCCCATTATCCCATTTTCCGGGAAGCCGGAAACACAAAAGGCGGTCTTCCTTTTTTTTTGCGGATCCAGTTCAAGGATGCCTGGATATGTCTGATATGGATCAACCACAGGATCAATTTTTTTTTACCGGGAAAATCCATGACCACAATCCCCAGAAACAGGGTCAACAAACCCTGTCCGGGCACGAACAGCATCACAAAACCCAGAAAAACCAGCACCAGTCCTGCCAGATTTTTTACCAGCCGGAACCGCCGGCGCAGCAGTTTCGGGGCGGGGCC
>JAWOEP010000148.1:0-2518 GCA_046482705.1 Desulfotignum sp. | reverse complement strand
TTACCACCAAAGCCGCCTTTTCAACCTTAACCAATGTGGATTTTGATCCCCAGCGGTTTGTAGACCTGATCCACCAGAGCGTTGCATTGCGCGAAGATCTTAAGAAAAAACTGGAAAGCGGCAACTTTCCCCTACAGCTCAAAGAAGGTGCTGCCACATTTCAACCGGCAGAAACCCGGGATGAACTCCTTGAGCAGGCGGCAAGGGTGGGATTGTTTTCATACCCGGCGGACAGCCGGGATATTTTGTCATTAAAACATACCCTGCTGTTCGGTATTAAAGGGGTGGCTGCCTATGCAGACCATGCTCAAATTCTGGGACATGAAGATAAAGAGGTATACCATTTTATATTCAAAGCCCTGGCTGCCATCCAGCAAACAGGACTGAATCAGGATGACCTGGTACAACTGGTCCTTGACTGCGGCAAGACGGCATACCGGGCCATGGAACTGTTGGATGCAGGCAATACAGAAACATACGGACATCCTGTCCCCACACCGGTTCCCCTGGGACATAAAAAAGGCAAAGCCATCCTGGTGTCCGGCCATGATCTCAAAGATCTTGAAGAACTGCTCAAACAGACCCGGGGAACGGGGATCAACATATATACCCATGGTGAAATGCTCCCGCTTCACGGGTACCCGAAATTAAAAGAATATGAACATTTTTACGGGCACTACGGCACGGCATGGCAGAATCAGACCCGGGAATTCAAGGATTTCCCCGGTGCCATCCTGATGACCACCAATTGTCTGCAGCGTCCCCAAAAAGCCTATGAAAAAAATCTGTTTACATCCGGCATGGTAGGATGGCCCAGCATACCGCATATCCCGGAAACCGATTTCCAGCCGGTGATCAACCGTGCGCTGGCCCTTCCCGGATTTGAAGAGGATGTGGAGAAGGGAGCCGTTATGACGGGGTTTGCCAGAAATGCCATTCTTGATAAGGCTGATGATATTCTGGCGGCTGTCAAAGCAGGAAAGATTCGCCATTTCTTCCTGGTGGCCGGTTGTGACGGGGCCAAACCAGGGCGCAATTATTATACTGAATTTGTGGAGAAATTACCGGAAGACTGCGTTGTCATGACCCTTGCCTGCGGCAAATTTCGTTTTTTTGACAAGGACCTTGGTGATATTGACGGCATCCCGCGTCTTCTGGATGTGGGTCAGTGCAATGATGCCTATTCCGCCATCCAGATTGCACTGGCGCTTTCCAAGGCACTGGATACCAATGTCAACGATCTTCCCTTGTCCATGATTTTATCCTGGTATGAGCAGAAAGCGGTCTGTATTCTTCTGGCCCTGCTGTATCTGGGTATTCAGGACATGCGCCTGGGACCCAGCCTTCCTGCGTTTTTTACACCCAACATACTCAATGTTCTGGTGGAAAAATTCAATATCATGCCCATAAAAACACCGGACCAAGACATCAAAGATATTCTGGGATAAAAAAAAGAAATAAACAAATTATGGTTACTGTCGGAAAAGAAATTTTATAACAGACATTATAATCTGATACAGGGAGGTAATAGCTATGCTGGGATGGGCACTGACTTTTTTTATCATCGCAATTGTCGCAGGTCTTTTGGGGTTTACCGGCATCGCAGGTGCTGCGGCCGGTATTGCCCAGATTTTATTTGTAATATTTTTAATCCTTTTTATAGTCTTTCTGATTAGGGGAAGGCGGCGGCCTCCGGTTTAAAGGGCGTCACATTGCACCAGCAGTTTCAAAAGAAGCATAAACATGCATCCATTGAAACTGCAAAATGTCAGACAACAGGAATTATGCGGGCAAACAGCAGGTTATTGTGGTGTCGTCATTATAAAAGGCAATATTCAGGACCATAAAATGGCAGATTTTTTTTTGCATCTCTGGAATGAGGTAACCAGGAATATTTCTTCTTTTTCCGATTTTTACTGGCTGGGATTTATAGAACATCTGTTTAAAATTGTGGCTGCTTTTGTTTTGACACTTCCTTTGGCTCTGGAAAGAGAATACTATTCAAGAAGCCTTGGGCTTCGCACATTTCCACTTGTTGCCGTAGCCAGCTGCGGTTATGTCATTATTGCAGAATCTTTTCTCACCGCAGATAATCCCGATGCCCGGGCCCGGATCATGCAGGGTCTGATGACAGGCATCGGGTTTATCGGCGGCGGCGCAATCCTTAAAGAAGGAAAAGATGAAATCCGGGGAACCGCAACAGCGGTGAGTTTGTGGTCCACAGGCACGGTCGGCGCTGCCATCGCCTTTAACAGATTCGAGATCGCCATACTTGTGGCAGGGTTGAATTTTATGGCGCTTCGGGTATTGTCACCCTTAAAAAAGACAATAGACCACAGCAAATTATTTGAACCCAAAAAAAACATTTCCAAGAACAATTCTTAAAAATGACCGAATGTCAGCCTTGAAGTCAGCGTAAAAATCCCTGTATGATGCGGTTGACAGCCTGATCATAATCAAGGCCGAGACTCATGAGCTTCATCAACTGGTCATTGGCGATTTTTCCGATGGAGGCTTC
>JAWOEP010000137.1:0-3161 GCA_046482705.1 Desulfotignum sp. | reverse complement strand
AATCAGTCCATTTCCAGGGAGCACCTGTTTTCAGACATAGGGCCCATGGAGGTGAACATGGGCATCAGTTCCGGTTCCGCCCTGGTGGGCATGACCAGGTTCAAGGGCCTTTTGGACACCCGCATGACCTTTACAGCGTCCGGGTCTGTGACCAATATTGCTTCACGCCTGTCTGATTATGCCACAGGCGGCGATATTCTGGTAAACCAGGCCACCAAAGACCTGATCGACGGACTGTGGCCGGTCTATGACAGGGGCAGGGTGCGGTTAAAAGGCATCAATGATCCCATGCAGGTGTACTCTCTGTTAAAACCGGCATAATAAAAATCATACCGGAATTCACACCTTACAGACAAAAAAAGGGTCTTCAGATTAATCATTAGTAAACCTGAATACCCTTGACTGTGGCGGAGAAAGAGAGATTCGAACTCACGAACCTTTGACACTTAACGGTTTTCAAGACCGCCGCCTTCAGCCGCTCGGCCACTCCTCCGAAATTTAACCAAAGATATATATCATCTTGTGTAAAACAGGTCAATACCCTACTTGGATTTTTTGCGGCGCATCTTGTTGTTGACACAAAGAATGGTTGCGCTATATTAAGGGGTTTTAGGACAATGCTTTTTACAGGAGACAAATTAGGATGAAACAAAAAATTCGTTTTGAAAAAAATGCGAAAGACAATATTTTAACGGTGCTGGAATCCAGTGAAGTGGATCCCGGGGTTGTCATGCCCCTGCATGAGGAAAAATATGATCTTGAACAGATGGCTGCTGCAGCACAGGAGGGTCTGGACCCCTTTACCCGGCTGCTGCGGCGCAGGTCTTTTTTCCCCACCCGGGATCTGTGTGTCAAGCTCCATGAAGAAACAAAAGATTTTTTCCTGGATGAGACCCTGGAAAAAGTCATAGTGGAGTTCAAGGATTCTGAAACCCTGCCTGAAGAGGATGAATTTGCACTGGAAGAGGAAGATGTCGAACTGGATGCACTCCTGGATGAAGACGGTGATTCCAAGGAAGATGAAATAAAAGAGATCGATTCTGAAGATGATACCCCGAGATTTACACCGGAAGATACCTCTGAACATGAAAATTAGAAGGCGGATGCCGAGCCACACCATATGAAAAATACAGTAAAAGAAATCGTTCAAACCGCTGCAAAAAAGGCGTTTGACACCGGCATGCTGCCTTGTGACCAGATGCCGGAAATGGAAATAGAAGCCCCTAAACATGCTTCCCAGGGGGACTTGTCCACTAATTTTGCCATGGTATCGGCAGGCATCCAGAAAATGGCCCCCCGGGAAATCGCCCGTGTCATTGTTGCAGCCATGGATCCTGCAGCATGTATTGCAAAAGTGGAAGTGGCCGGTCCCGGGTTTATCAATTTTTTTCTGCAGCCATCGGCCTGGCATCCGGTGGTGGACCGGATACTTGGGCAGGATACCCGGTACGGTGCTACAAATTATGGCAAAGGAGAGCCGGTCCAGGTGGAATTTGTCTCTGCCAACCCCACAGGCCCTCTGCATGTGGGGCATGGCAGGGGCGCTGCCGTGGGTGATGCCGTGGGAAATATTCTTGCGTTTGCCGGATTCAGGGTCTCCAAAGAATATTATATCAATGATTCCGGCCGGCAGATCAGAACCCTGGGCACCTCGGTCTGGTTCAGGCTTCTGGAATTTTCCGGGCACAGGGTTGATTTTCCCGATGACTGCTACAAAGGGGAATATATCAGAGACCTGGCCCGCCAGGTTCTTGAACGCCAGGGCCCGGATTTTGTAAACCAAAGTGATGAAAAAGCCATTGCCGTGTGTGCCAGGTATGCGGCAGATCAGATCCTTGGGGGTATCCGCAGGGACCTGGCCGCCTTTGGCGTGGTCTTTGACAAATGGTTCAGTGAGCAGAGTCTGTATGATTCCGGTCGGCTTGCAGACACCCTGGCAGATCTTCAGGCAAAAGACCTGGTATATGAAAAGGATGGGGCCCTGTGGTTCAGGACCAAAGATTTCGGGGATGAAAAAGACCGGGTGGTGAAGAGAAGCAACGGCATGACCACCTATTTTGCCTCGGATATCGCCTATCACCAGGAAAAATTTGAACGCGGATTTCACCGGGTCATCGATGTCTGGGGGGCGGACCACCACGGATATATCAACCGCATGGCAGCCTCTGTGGTGGCCCTGGGTAAAAGCCGTGACCAGTTTCAGGTCATCCTGGTGCAGCTGGTGAACCTGCTTCGGGGGGGCAGTCCCGTACAGATGTCCACCCGGGCCGGAGAATTTGTGACCCTGAAAGATATCGTGGATGAGGTGGGAAAAGATGCGGCCCGGTTCATGTTTTTAAGCCGCAGCTATGACTCGGGCCTGGAGTTTGACCTGGAAGTGGCAAAGCAGAAAAGCAGTGACAACCCGGTCTACTATGTCCAGTATGTCCATGCCCGCATTGCAGGCATTTTGTCCAAGGCTTTGGACCAAAACCTGGTGGAGGACAAGGATTTTATCCGGGGCAAAAATCTGTCACATTTAGTGGCACCCGAAGAGATCAACCTGATCAAAATCCTGGCAGGGTTTCCCGAACAGGTGGAAAAAAGTGCTGCCACCTGCCATCCCCATGTGATTTTCACCTATCTCATGTCCCTGGCATCTGCTTTTCATGCCTATTACAACCGGCATAAAGTGATCACCCCAGATACTGCGTTGTCCGGGGCCCGGCTCAGTCTGGTGCTGGCCGTGAAAAAAGTGATCCGCAACGGACTTGCACTTTTAGGGGTGTCTGCGCCTGAAAGAATGTGACCATGTCCTTTAAGGGGGCCATAAAATATACCATTTATGCCTTTATCGGTTTATGGATGTTTTTGCTGGGGATCATGGTGGGCCGGGGAACTGCCCCTGTAAGTTTTGAAACCCGGAGTTTTCAGGAACGGCTCCAGGCCATGGTCCAAAAAACACAAAAGGCGGAAAATCAGCAAGATCCGGAAAAGAAAATGGCACTGCATTATTTTGAGGCACTTAACGAACCTGTCAAGCCGGATGACATGCAGGCACTGGCAGTAAAGGTGGTCCCGGACAAACAGGAAAACAAATTCCTGGAGGCAAAAAAAATGCAGGCGGAAACCACAGATATCCAGGAAACCCCTGCACCAGAAACCACAACCCCGGATCCGGT